>JBFHXN010000216.1:0-5011 GCA_041598955.1 Desulfuromonadales bacterium
CTGAAGCAGGTCCTCCAAAGGCGCCTCCAGGGCCTCGGCCAGGCGCAGAGCGTTTTCCCGCTTGATGGAAGGATAGCGATTGTTTTCCCAACGGGAAATGGTGTCGGTGGTCACTCCGACCACCTTGGCCACGTACAGCTGGGTGAGCTTTTTCTCCTCGCGGATACGGCGCACCGCGATTCCGTCAAGACAGACCGTGGGAGTAATGTCTTGGGTCATGGGCTCCTCGTCGGCTGAATAGCGGGGCATTGTAACAGACCGGTATACAAAGAGCAAACCCTTCACATGAGCCGGCGGAGACCTTTTTTAGCACCCGAGATGCCCAGAGCTAACATGTCGTTATCATTGTCATTCGACCCGACATCGGGTTGCACGGCGACAGATGTCGGATGTAAATTCTCCAACCACCTGATAAGTTTCTTGCCATCGAG
Source organism: Desulfuromonadales bacterium (assembly GCA_041598955.1). Taxonomy (GTDB): domain Bacteria; phylum Desulfobacterota; class Desulfuromonadia; order Desulfuromonadales; family JBFHXN01; genus JBFHXN01. The sequence continues at coordinate 432 of JBFHXN010000216.1, forward strand.
GCGGAATGGTCCGCCCCACATCCCCAATGCACGGAGGTATTATCATGAAGCGTCTGGTCGTTACCCTGATCGCCGTCTCCTTCCTGGCAGCCGGTTCCCTTGCCCTGGCTTCCGACATGGTCACCCTGACCGCCAAGAACGGCAACGTGACCTTCAACCACAAGGCTCACCAGGACAAGATGGAGTGCAAGGTCTGCCACGGCGAAGGAACCCCCGCCAAGATCGAACTCGACAAGGACAAGGCCCACGCCCTGTGCAAGGACTGCCACACCACCAAGGGCGCCGGCCCCACCAAGTGCAACGAGTGCCACAAGAAGTAAGCATTTCCATGGTACGTCGCAGCATCGGAGGGGCCGGTTATCCGGCCCCTCTTCTTGTTTCCCCCTCCCCCGAGCAACTCTTCGGCCGATAATGATTAAGCCTTTTTTCATTTTTCTCTTTCCCTCCCCCTTGAAACCCCTTCTCGATCCTGTATAACTACTCAAACTCGTTGATGATTTCCAGAGCCCTTTTTTCCCGTTGACAGCAAAAAAAAAGGGGAGTATACGAGCAGATATCGATTGGTGTTCCGGCCGGGAATGCGCAAGACCCAAAACATAAAAAGCAACCCCTTTTTATGGCCAAAGCCCCAGGCAGCCCGGACCCCAAGAGCACCGCAGATCTTTCTCCCTCCTCGGCGGGAGAGACAGGCCTTCAGGCTAACGAAAAGGGGTTGACCATGCACGTTGCGCTCGCCTTCAATCTGCGGAAGGAAACCTCCGGCGACCAGGATCCCCAGGCCGCCGAACCTCCTTCCGAACCTCCCTCCCAACCCTCCGAGGATCTCTACGCCGAATGGGATGACATCCATACCATTCAGGCCGTGGAATCCGCCCTCGCCCAACGTCACCAGGTCACCCTGGTCGACGCCGACCTGGACGCCTTCGACCGCTTCCGCAAGATCCGTCCCGACATCGTCTTCAATATCGCCGAGGGGCTCAACGGCAACAGCCGCGAAGCCCAGGTGCCCGCCATGCTCGACATGCTCGGCATCCCCTACACGGGCAGCGACCCGGTCACCCTCGGCATCTGCCTCGACAAGCGCCGCACCAAGGAAATCCTCGCCTACCACCGGATTCCCACCCCCCGGTTCGCCGTCGTCCATTCGCCCACCGCCATCCCTGCACGCCTGCGCTATCCCATGATGGTCAAGCCGACCCTCGAAGGATCGAGCAAGGGGGTGACCGACAAGGCCCTGGTGGAAAACCGGCGGGCCCTGGTGCGTCAGATCGAATGGGTCCTGGACACCTATCAGCAGCCGGCCCTGGTCGAGGAGTTTCTCCCGGGGCGCGAATTCACTGTCGCCATCCTCGGCAACGGGGCCGACCTTCAGGTTCTGCCCATCGTGGAGATCAACTTCGACACCCTCCCGCAGGGGGTCAATCCCATCTATTCCTACGAAGCCAAGTGGATCTGGGACCAGGAGGAGAATCCTCTCGACATCTTCTCCTGTCCCGCCCCCCTCGATCCCCTGCTGCGGAGGAACATCGAGGAGACCTGCAAAAGGGCCTTTATCGCCCTGGGCTGCCGCGACTGGTGCCGCATCGACGTGCGTCTCGACAGCCGCGGAATTCCCAACATTATCGAGCTCAACCCCCTTCCAGGCATCCTCCCGCGCAAGGAGCAGAACAGCTGTTTCCCCAAGGCCGCCCGGGCGGCCGGGATCGACTACGACCAGATGATTCTCAGCGTGCTGGACGCGGCCCGCGCCCGCTTGAACATGGCCCAGGGGGGAATGGATGAACGTCGCCGTCTGCTTTAACCGCGTCCCCCCCAAGCTCGCCAAGGGAGAAGCCGCCGACCGTCTTTCCGAGGAGGGCGCCGAAAAAGAGGCGCTGGCGGTGGCCGAGGCCCTGAAGGAACTCGGTTTCGGCTCCCGCCTCATCCCCCTGGGAAACCAGGTCGGGACCTTCATCGAGGAACTTGAGAAGACCCGCCCCGAAGTGGTTTTCAACCTCTGCGAGGGCTTCTGGGGCGAAAGCCGCAAGGAGATGCACGTCGCGGCCCTGATCGAGCTGCTCGGCTACGCCTGTACAGGGGCCGCGCCCCTCTGTCTCGGCATCACCCAGGACAAGGCCCGCACCAAGGACCTTCTGGTTCAGCACCACCTGCCCACCCCCAGGTACGTTCTGGTCAAACTCGGGGAGCACTACCCCAAAACCCGGGACCTCACCTACCCCCTCATCGTCAAACCCCGCTTCGAGGATGCCTCCCTCGGCATCACCTCCGAGAGTATCGTCGACAGCGAGCGGGCCCTGATCCGGCGCATCCGGTACGTGCACGAAACCTACCGGCAGGGCGCCCTGGTGGAGGAGTACATCGAGGGGCGGGAATTCAACGCCGCCATCATCGGCAACGCCCCTTTCGAGCCCCTTCCCCTCTCGGAAATCCGCTTTCAGCCCGGCCTCAAGCGCTCCATCGTCAGCTACGCAGGCAAGTGGCTGGAAGAATCCCAGGAGTTTGCCGGGACCGTGCCCGTCTGCCCGGCCCCCCTTCGGGCCAAGGAGGAGTTCCTCATCCGCGACGTGGCCCTGCGCGCCTACAAGATCCTCGAGTGCCGGGACTACGCACGGGTCGATATCCGCCTGCGCGACGGGGTCCCCTATATCCTGGAGGTCAACGCCAATCCCGACATCGCCCCCGATGCCGGCCTCGCCCGGGCCGCCCAGGTGGCCGGAATCCCCTACCCCAAACTGATCGGGCGCATCCTGGAGATGGCCCTCAAGCGCAAGGAGTCCGCCCGTGCGTGACCTGAAGAAGAGCGATCTGCCTGAACTGACCCGCGTTCTCAAGGCGACGGAGGCCTTTACCCAGGCGGAGGTCGACTGCGCCGTGGAACTGCTGGAGATCGTCCTGAAAGATCCCAAGCAGACCGATTACCTGGTCGCCGTGGCCGAGGAGGGGGGCAAGGTGGCCGGATACGTCCTCTACGGACCCGTCCCCGTCACCCAGGGGAACTATGACATCTACTGGATCGCCACCGACCCTTCCATTCAGGGCAAGGGGGTGGGTCAGGCCCTGATGTCCCACGCCGAGGCCCATGCCCGGAGGGAAGGGGCCCGCATGGTCTGCCTGGAGACCTCTTCCCAGGGGGGATATGAACGGACCCGTCGCTTTTACGACCGGGCCGGCTACATCGAAGAGTCCCGCATTCGCGATTTCTACAAACCCGGCGATGACCGCATCACCTACGTCAAACGCTTCACCAACAAGGAGGAGTGCTGAGAGGATGGAGACCTGGCAGAAGCTTCTTCAGGCAAGCATTACCCGTCCCGGCGATCTCACCCGGCGCTTCGGCGTCGACCCCCGGCCCCTTGATGCGGTGGCCGAGGCCTACCCGATGCGCGTCAACCCCTACTACCTCAGCCTGATCAAAAGCGTGGGCGACCCCATCTGGCGCCAGGCCGTCCCTGCGGAGGAAGAGCTCCAGGACCAGGTCTGCGTCGCCGACCCCCTGGAAGAGGAGAACCAGAGCCCGGTGCCGAACCTGGTGCACCGGTATCCCGACCGGGTCCTTTTCCTGGTCACCTCCGAGTGCGCCATGTACTGCCGCTTCTGCACCCGCAAGCGCAAGGTCGGCGGAGAGCAGATGGTCGTCAACCGTGAGACCATCGAGGCGGGGATCGCCTACATCCGCAGCCACCCCGAAATCCGCGACGTCATCCTCTCCGGAGGAGACCCCCTGCTCCTCTCCGACGAGCGTCTCGACTGGATCCTGCGGGAGCTCCGTTCCATCCCCACGGTGGAGATCATCCGCATCGGAAGCCGCGTTCCCGTGGTCCTTCCCCAGCGGATCACTCCGGCCCTGGTTCGGGTGCTGCGCAAGCACCACCCCCTCTTTCTCAACACCCACTTCAACCACCCCGACGAGATCACCGAGACCTCCGCCAAGGCCTGTGCACGGCTGGCCGACGCGGGGATCCCTCTGGGCAACCAGACGGTGCTGCTGAGGGGGGTGAACGACGAGCCTGCGGTCATGAAACGGCTGATGCAAAAGCTCCTCTCCATCCGGGTCAAGCCCTACTACATCTACCAGGCCGACCTGGTGCAGGGGACCGACCACTTCAGGACCACCGTGGAAGAGGGGGTCGAGATCATCCGCGCCCTTCGAGGGCACACCTCGGGGATGGGTGTGCCGGCCTACGTCATCGACGCCCCCGGCGGCGGGGGAAAGATCCCCATCCTCCCCGATTACCTCCAGAGCCTGGGGAGCGAGGTGCTGCTGAAAAACTACCTGGGGGAGAGCTATTCCTACCAGAACGCCGCACCGGCCGCGACCGAAGACAAACGCGCAGCCGTCAACGACCGGGGTTAATCCCCCACTCGTCAGAAAAAAACCGGGAGCCTCTTATCGGCTCCCGGTTTTTTCATGCCCCCTTGCGACCCGGCATTCGCTCTTTCTTTTCGTGAGAATCAGCCCCCCCTACAAGTCGTGATATAGGGAGATCCCGGCGGCCAAATCGGGGCTGCCGTCGGAGAGCCCCCGTGCCAGATAGAGTTCCCAGGCCACCGAATCCCCCGCATAGAAGATTCCCTTGAGA
>JBFHXN010000217.1:0-5007 GCA_041598955.1 Desulfuromonadales bacterium
CCTCCCCGATCGCCTCCTCGACGGGGCGGTGGGAAACCTGCAGAAACTTCACCCCGAGCATCTCCTCGGCCGCCTCGTTCATCAGTACGATCCGGTGCTCGAGGTCGGTTACCACCAGCCCGTCCCCCACGGAGCGAAGGATGGCGTCGATGCGGCTTCGCGCCGTCTGGGCTTCCTGAAGGGCCCGGACCAGCGCCTCCTCGGCCCACTGGCGCTGGATGGCGATGGCATAGAGGGCCGCCAGACGCTCCACCGCCGCGAGGTCGCGCCGATCGTAGTCGCTGTGGGCGTTGGCCAGGGCGATCATCCCCACCAGGTCGCCACCGATCTGGGCCGGCACCCCCAGGAAATTGCCGATGGGCGCATGGCCGGCCGGCACCTCCCCCAGCCGGGGATCAGCTCCGGCCTCGTTGATGAGCAGGGAGCGGCGGTGATCGAGCACCCACCCCCAGGGGCCGCTGAACTGCTTGAAGACCAGCCCCTTGTCCGCCGATCCCTCCGTTTCGCCCGAGGAGGCGAGAGCGCTGACGACGAATTCTCCCGAGGGCTTGTCGAGGTGGCCGATGAAGCCCATGCCGCTCACCGTCAGCCCCCGGGCCTGCCGCAGGATGAGCTCGGAGATTTGCCCGATCGACCCCGACGCAAGGACCAGGCGGGAAACCTCGGCGATGGCGGTGCTGGTGTCGGCTTCCTGGGCCAGGGCCTCTTCGGCCCGGCGCCTCACCAGAACCTCCTCCCGCAGCTGGTCGTTGGCGACGCTCAGCTCGGAGGTCCGCAGGACGACCCGATCCTCCAGCTCGTCCCGGGCCCGCAGCAGGGCCGCCTCGGCCTGTTTGCGCTCGGTGATGTCCTGAGCCACCAGGACTAGGCCCTCCCCGCCCGAGCCCCGAAGGACCGACAGGGAGAGAAGGACGGGAATCTCTTCGCCGGTCTGGGTCCGATAACTCTTCTCCAGGTTGCAGATGAACCCGCTGGGAGCGAGGGCCTCCAGAACCTGCCCGTCGATGGCGAGATCGGGGCAGAGCCGGTCGACGGGGCTCCCGACCAGTTCCCCCTCGCGAAAACCGGTCAGATGCAGGGTCGCCTGGTTGATCCTCCGGATGATCCGGTCGGGGCCCAGAACCACCAGGCTCTCGGCCATGCTCGCGATGATGCTGTCGACGTAGTCCCGGGAAACGGTGGTCTCTCCCAACTCTCCGACCATGCGGTTGAAGGCCTCGGCCAGCTCTCCGAGTTCATCGTCGGAGGAGACCCGGACGGTGACGTCGCGACGCCCCCTGGCCAGGGCCGCCACGCCTTCGGTCAGCTCGAGAATGGGGCGGGTGATGAGCCGGGAGAGATGTCCCGAGATGAGGACGAAGAGCAGGAGAGCGCCCAGGGTGAGACCGGAGCTGATGAGGGTGAACCTGTTGAGGATTTCGCCGATGGTCTGGGAGGCGACACCGGCCTCTTTCAGGATGGAGTGGAGCCCCCCCTGAAGCAGCAGGGACAAAACGATCCCCCAGGCCGTGATGACCAGGAGAAAGGCGACCGTGATCTTGTTTTTGACCCGCGAGCGGTTCGAATTCACCGCTGCCCCCTTGCGCAGTCGAGCGGCCGATCAGTGCGGCTGCATCAGGTAGAGACCCAGGAAGAATGTGGCCAGCGCCGCGCAGAAGCCTGCGAAGGCCATCCCCAGGGCCCGAACGCCGTTGTCGCTGAGCAGTTGGCGGATGTCGGCCGACATGCCGATGGCCCCCATGGCCACCGACCAGGAGAGGAGGTAGACCGGCTTGACCAAAGGTCCCAGGGTCCCTTGATAGAAACCGGGCGCCAGGGCATGGCAGAGGGTACCGGCCAGGCTTCCGCCGAGAAGAATCCAGAGAACGGCCGGAAAGTAGAGCCGTTTTCGCACCAGGCTGGCAAAAAGGGGAATGGCCACCAGGAGAACCAGATAACGCCCCCCCTTCATGGAGAGGGCCAGGCTCGCCACCTCGGCCGAGGCCTCGCTGCCGGGCAGGTGGGGCATGTCGGCCACCGCCGCCTTGACGAAGCCGGTGAACTGCAGAAGCGCTCCGGCGGCAAGACCATAGGTCCGGGCCGGCAGCTCGAAGAGGGTTCCGAGAAAGGGGAAGACCAGGTAGAGGGCCACCAGGGCCGCCAGGGTCACGGAGAGCAGGGAGATGGAGACATCGTCCGGGTCGGCGTCCACGGCCGGCGCGGTGACGATGATCGCCGAGGCTCCGCAGATGGCCGAGCCCGCGGCGGTGAGGTAGGTGATCTGACGCCGCTGGCCGAGCAGGCGGCCGAGCAGCAGGATGACCAGAAAGTAAACCAGCACCACCACAACGAGCAGCAGAATATGAAGGGACTGAATCTGGGCCAGGCGCAGCAGGTTGATGTTGCGCAGACCGTAGAAGACCATGCCGATGGGGATCAAGACCTGAAGGGCGAGACTGCTGGAACGCCTCAGGTCGAGGCGGTCCCCGAGAAGGGAGCGGACCACGATCCCCGCCACCAGGGCCAGCACCAGGGGGTCTGAAACGGTGAACCTACCGATCCAGTTGAAGAGGGTGACCGAAATGCCGATGGCCACGGCAAGAGCGATGGCGACCCAGGCTCCATATCCGGTCCTTCCACCAGCTGCCACCATTCTGCTCCGCCTCCCCGATCCCCACCCCTCTTCCGGCTGACGAAGGAGGGAAACCTAGACATTCTCCGATGAAGATAATCGGATCAGCCAATTATTTTCGACTCCGGACGCCGGAGCTGTCAACTCAATTCATTGGCAGAACAGAAAGATCGACCGGCGGGTGAAGGGATGAGCCAACGCGGATCAGGGCTTGCGGGTGCGCCAGTGGAAGACGAGTTTGCCCCCGTAGTGCCCCAGGAGAACCACCACCGGCAGCATGGCGCCGACAAGGGCCAAATAGAGGTTTCGATATCCGCTCCCGGCCGCCATCAGATCGGGGTGACGCAGGCGAAGGGTCACGGCGGAGGCGGCGAGAAGGACCAGAGCGGCGGCCAGGGCCATTTTCTTGTAGAATATCCCCGCCTGCGCCCCGCTGAAATGCCTTCGCCAGTCCCGGACTCCGGTGAAGACCGAAACCGGGGCCACCGCCAGAACCACGGCCAGAAGCCAGAAGGCGGCCCGCTCCAGGCCCCCATCCTCCAATACAATGGAGAGGGCCAGGAGCAGCAGGGCCGCCGGGGTGAGGCCGTTGGGGAAATGGGCGGCCACCGCGTGAACCACCAGGGTGTCGTAGAAGTCCCGCAGCAGGTTGAACCTCTCCTCCTCCTCGGGAATGAACTGGGAGGCCTCCGCCCCGCACAGGGGGCAGAGGTCCGGGGGAGCGGGCCCTTCGTGAACATATCCGCAGACGGTGCATTTCCATTTTTGATTCATTCCAGGCTCCCGGTCAGAGGCAACGCCGCCCCAGTCTAGCCCAGGGGCCCTTCGCTGGCAAGAGACACGGCCCTCCGGGAAAAACGGCAGGTTCCGAGAAAGCGGTTGAAACCCGGCGCAGATTCCCTATAATCGACAACGCCGTTTTATTCCTGCTGCAATCCTGCACCTATCCTATTGCCCACTGAAGGAGATACCTGATGAAAGCCGTACTGCTTGATGGATTTGGAGGCCTCGACGTGCTCAACGTCGGCGAGGCGGAGAAACCCCGGCCCGCCGAGGGGCAGGTGCTGATCAAGGTGGCGGCCACCAGCATCAACCGCCCCGACCTGGTCCAGCGCGAGGGGAAATACCCCCCTCCTCCCGGAGATTCGGAAATCCTGGGCCTGGAGGTGGCCGGCACCATCGAAGAGCTCGGCGCCGGGGTCTCCGGATGGAAGGTCGGCGACCGGGTCATCAGCCTGGTGGGAGGGGGAGGCTATGCCGAATACGCCGTGGCCTATGCCAGCCACCTGATGAAAATCCCCGAAGCCATGAGCTTCGAGGAGGCGGCCTGCATCTGCGAATCGTACATCACGGCCTTTCTCAACGTCTTCATGATCGGAGAGCTCAAGGACGGGCAGACGGCCATCCTCCACGGGGGGGGCGGCGGGGTCAACACCGCGGCGATCCAGCTCGCCCGGGCCCTCACCCCCAAGACCAAACTGATCGTCACCGCCCACCCGAGCAAGATGGAGCGGGTCAAGAAGCTCGGCGCCGACCTGGTCATCGACTACACCACCACCCCCGACTTCACCGAGGCGGTCAAGGAGTTCACGGGCAAGAAAGGGGTCGACGTCATTCTCGACCATGTCGGGGCCAAATACCTCGCCCCCAACATGAACTCCCTCGGCTACAAGGGGAAACTGGTCGTCATCGGGGTCATCTCCGGCATCAAGGCCGAACTCAACCTCGCCCTGATGATGGTCAAACGCCAGCAGATCATCGGCTCGGTGCTGCGCTCCCGGCCGGTGCCGGAAAAAGCCGAGATCGTCGCCGAGTTCACCCGCAGGGCCCTCCCCAAATTCGCCGACCGCACCATCGTCCCCATCATCGAGAAGGTCTTCCCGATCGATCAGGTGGTGGAGGCTCACCGGATGATGGAAGAGGACAAGCACTTCGGGAAGATCGTCCTGAAAATCTGAAACAGCGCCTCCCGAAAGCCTCGCTCCCTCCCCCTCGAAGGGGGAGGGTCGGGGTGGGGGTGACCAGGCACCGAAGCAGTTCCGGGTCCCTCGATCCCACCCTCCCACAGCCCCCTCCCCTCGAGGGAGGGGGATTCAGCATGGTCCTTCCGAATACTGCGGACATGCAGCAACCGTTCGCTTCCCTCCCTCCAGGGGTCCTTTCATGTACCACAAGGCCCACTTCGACTGGGAGGAGCTCCCTCCCCTCACCTCCCCCCGGCGCCAGCTCGGGCTGACGGGGGTCGCTCTGGGGCTGATCAACCTCCCCCCCGCAGAGGGCTACACCTTCACCCACAGCCACCGGGAGCAGGAGGAGGTCTACATGGTCCTCGCCGGCACCGGCCGGCTGATGGTGGACGGCGAGATGGTCCCCCTCGCCCCGGGGGACATGGTGCG
>JBFHXN010000218.1:0-5001 GCA_041598955.1 Desulfuromonadales bacterium
GAGGGGAACCGGGAAGCCGAAGGGGTCCTGGTGCGCCGGCCCCGGCGGCACTTCCCCCTCTACAGGCCCCTGGCCCGGCTGCAGACCCTCGCCCTGGCGGCGAAGCGCCGGCGGCCCTCTCCCCTCGCCGGGTGTGAGCTTCTTTCCGGCGACCGGGTCCCCCTGGAGGACCTGCTCCGGTTCTGGGCCGAAACGGGGCGGCAGAGGCAGTTTTTCCCGGCCTGGCGGCAGGAGGACTTCGCTCCCGGGGCGGCGCTCACCCGGGGGCTGCGCCTGGAGGAGCTGCTGGTGGCGGTGCGGGAGGGGGCCATCCTGGGCACCCTCGCCCTCTGGGACCAGTCGGCCTACAAGCAGTCGGTGGTCCGCGGCTATTCGTCCCCCCTTCGGGCGGGGCGCCCCTTCTACAATCTCTTCGCCCGGCTGGCCGGCCGACCCCGGCTCCCCCCCGTCGGTTCAGCCCTTTCGACGGTTTTCGGCGCCCTGCTCTGCGTACGGGGCGGCAGCGCCGCCCCCTTCGACGCCCTGCTGGAGGGGGCCCTGCACAGAGCCGCCGAGGGGGGCCGCGACTGGCTGCTGCTGGGGCTCTGCGAGGGAGACCCGCTTTTGGCCGTCGCGAAGAGAAGGCCCCACGTCCCCTACCGGAGCACCCTTTACGCCGTCTCCTGGGAGGACCCCTGCGAACCTCTCGACGAAAGACCGGTCCATGTCGAAATCGCCGCCCTCTGATCCCTCCGCCATTGCCGGCGCCCGCCTGACGGGGAGACTGGTGACCGTGGAGCGCCTTGGCGAGGGGGAGCGCCGGGAGATGTTCTCCCTGCTCGACCGCTACTTCGTCGGCGTCACCCCGGAGCGCTTTGCCGCCGATCTGGAAGAAAAGGAATGGGTGATTCTGCTCGAGGATCGGGACTGCGGCCGACTGGCGGGATTCTCCACCCTGATGGCCCTGCGCGCCGAGGACGACGGCACTCAGGTCACGGCCCTCTTCTCCGGGGACACCATCATCGATCGGGACTACTGGGGAGCCCGGGTTTTGCCGAGGCTCTGGGCTCGGGACGTGCTGGCCCTGGCCGACCGGTTGCGGCGGGGGGGGAGGGTCTACTGGCTGCTGATCTGTTCCGGCTTCAGGACCTACCGGTTTCTCCCCGTCTTCTACCGTGAATTCCACCCGGCCTTCGACCGCCCCTTCCCGCCGGGACTGCGGGCCCTCCGCGACCGCTTCGGCCGGGAGAAATTCGGAGACCAGTACCATCCCTCCGGCGGGGTCGTCCGCTTCCACCATCCGACCCCCCTGCGCTCCGGGGTCTCCGAATTGTCCGCCGAGCGGCTCAAGGACCCCCACATCGCCTTTTTCGCCGCCGCCAACCCAGGCCACGCCGCCGGCGACGAGCTGGTCTGCCTCACGGAGCTGAGCGCCGACAATCTCACCCGGGCCGGGAGGCGGATGCTCTCGGGGGAGCGGGAGGAGTCGTGATCGGGATCTCCCCGGCCATCGCCAACCGGCTGTGGCTCCTCTCGGCCCTTCCGGAGGAGCTGCGATTTCGACGGGCCCTCCGCCATGTCTCCGGCTGCCAGTGGGGGGTGCTGAAGGAGATCCTGGCGCGGAACAGCGCCAGTGACTTCGGCCGCCGCCATCGCTTTGACTCCATCGGTTCCGTCGTCGACTTTCGCGGGCGGGTGCCCCTGAGCGACTACGAGGATTACCGGCAGGCCGTCGAGGGGATCGCCGCCGGCGGGCGGGGGGTTCTGACCGCCGCTCCGGTCACCCTGCTGGAGCCGACGGGAGGCTCCACCGCCGCGGCCAAACTGATCCCCTACGGCGCTCCGCTGCGGGCCGAGTTCCAGCGGGCCATCGCCCCCTGGATCGTCGATCTCTACCGGCGCCACCCGGCCCTGCTGAGAGGTCGCTCCTACTGGTCGATCTCCCCGGCGGCCCGGGAGGAGGCGAGGACGGCCGGCGGCCTCCCCGTGGGATTCGAGGATGACACCGCCTACCTCGGCCGGGGGGAGCGGCTGCTCGCGAGGCAGCTGCTCGCGGTTCCCTCGGCGGTGAGCCGGGCGGGGACCATGGAGAGCTTCTGGTATCTGACCCTGCTTTTTCTGCTGCGGGCATCCGACCTGTCGCTGATCTCCGTCTGGAACCCGACCTTCCTTCTCATCCTGGCCGGCCGTCTCGACCGTCACCGGGAGGCACTTGTCGAGGATATCGCCGCCGGGACCCTCTCCCCTCCGGACCCACTCGACGCTTCCCTCGCCGGGGAGCTTCGGGCCCTCAACCCCCCCGACCCGGCCCGGGCCGCCCGGGTGGAACAGGCCTTTCGCGCCGCCTCCGACCCCGGCGAGCGACACCGGCTGCTCTGGCCCCAGCTCTCCGTGGTCAGCTGCTGGACCGACGCCCACGCCGGGACCTTTCTGCCGGAGCTTCACCGGGTCTTTCCGCGGGTGGCCATCGAGGGGAAGGGGCTCCTCGCCACCGAGGGGGTGGTTTCGATCCCCGTCGGCCCCGGGGGCGCCCCCCTTCCGGCCCTGCGATCCCATTTCTTCGAATTTCTTCCCGAAGGGGGGAGGGAGCCGCGACTGCTCCATGAGCTCTCCGCGGGGGAGGTCTATTCGGTGGTGCTCACCACCGGAGGGGGGCTCTACCGCTACCGTCTCCGTGACCGGGTGGAGGTGACCGGGCACCTGGGGGAGGCTCCCCTGCTGCGCTTCGTCGGCAAGGAAGAGGGGATCGTCGACCGCTTCGGAGAAAAGCTCGGCGAGGCCCATGTCCGCTCCGCCCTGGCCGCGGCCCTTCAGGGGGAGGCCCTGAAGGCGGCCTTCGCCATGGTCGCCTTCGAGGAAGGGGAGTCGGCCTACGCCCTTTTCATCGAGGCCGCCGCCCCGGAGGAAACCCTCCGGAGGGTCGGCGCCTCCCTGGAGGAGGGGCTGCGGGGAAATTTCCACTACCGCTACTGCCGCGATCTCGGGCAACTGGGGCCCCTGCGGGTTTTCCCGATCCAGGGGGAGGGGATGTCCGATTTTCTCGCCGCCTGCCAGGCTCGGGGGCAAAGGCCGGGTGAGGTGAAGCCCGTCGCCCTGCATGGGACGCCGGGTTGGAGCCGGGTCTTCGCCGGCCGGTTTCTCGGCCCGGAGAGCTGCGTTTGAGACGCTCCGGGGAGAGCGGAGGGAGTCCAGCCATCATGGGGAGACCATGAAAATTCTCTTTCTTCGCCCGGGCATGGGGGGGCGGCGGGCCGGCGACGCCATGGAGCCCCTGGTGTTCGGCATCCTCCGCCGTCTCACCCCCCCCGAGGTGGAAACGCTCCTCGTCGATGAGCGGGTCGAGAAGATCGACGGCCCGACCTCCGTCGACCTCGTCGCCATGACGGTCGAAACCCATACGGCCCTGCGGGCCTACCAGCTGGCCGCCGGTTACCGCCGCCTCGGGATCCCGGTGGTCATGGGGGGGCATCATCCCACCCTGCAGCCCGAGGAGGCGCTGGGGCATGCCGACGCAATCGTGATCGGAGATGCCGAAGGGGTGTGGCCCCTGTTGCTCCGGGACGCCCAGGCGGGAAGGCTCCGGCGGCTTTACCGGGCCGAAGCCGGGGAAGGGGCCCTTCCGGCCGATCCCGACCGGTCGATTTTCGCCGGCAAGCCCTACCTTCGGCTCCCCCTGGTGCAGCATGGCCGGGGTTGCCCCTACGGCTGCGACTTCTGCTCGGTCAGCGCCTTCTACGGGGGGGGGGGGCTGTGCCACCGTCCGGCCGGCCAGGTGGCGGCGGAAATCGCCCGTCTCGACCGCCGCAACCTCTTCTTCGTCGACGACAATTTCATGGCCGACCGAGGCCGGACGGAGGAACTTCTGGAGGCCCTCGTCCCCCTTCGCGTTCGCTGGACCTGCCAGGTGAGCCTCGATCTGGCTGCCGACGACCGGATGCTCGACCTGATGGCCAAAAGCGGCTGCTCCGTCGCCCTGATCGGTTTCGAGTCCCTCGACCGGCGCAACCTGGAGCAGATGGGCAAGGGGGTGAATCTCGCCGGAGGGGACTATGCCGCGGCGGTGGAGCAGTTCCGGAGACGGGGGATCATGGTCTACGGAACCTTCCTCTTCGGCTACGACCACGACACCCCCGCCGCCATGGAGGCAGCCATGGAGTTCGCCATCCGCAACCGTCTCTGTCTCGCCAACTTCAACCCCCTCACCCCCTTTCCCGGGACCCCCCTCCATGCGCGGCTGCAACGGGAGGGGAGGCTCATCCACGAACGATGGTGGCTCGACCCCGCCTACCGCTACGGCCAGGCCCTTTTCCACCCCCGGGGGATGACCGCCACGGAGCTGGAGGAGGGGTGTTTCCGGGCCCGCCGGGAGTTCTACCGCTTCTCCTCGATCCTGCGGCGGGGGGCCGACGGGCGGGCCAACGGCCGAAACCTCTCCTCTCTCGGCCTGTTCACGGTGGGCAACCTGGTCTCCCGGCGGGAGATCCTGCTCAAGCAGGGGAGCTCTCTGGGGGGAGGGGTTCTCCCGCCGGCGGAGGGGGGACAGTGAAGATCACCCTGATCAAGCCCAACATGGGGCGGTGCGAGGAAGGGCCCTACGTCGATGAAGGGAGGATGGAGCCCTTGCAGCTCGGGGTGCTGGCCGCCCTGACCCCCCCCTGGGCGGAGGTGGTGCTCCATGACGACCGGATGGAGGCGATCCCCTTCGACGAGCCGACCGATCTGGTCGCCATCACCATGGAGACCTTCACCGCCCGGCGGACCTATGAAATCGCCGCCGAATACAGGGCCCGGGGGGTTCCGGTGGTCATCGGCGGGATGCACGCCACCCTCCTCCCCGAGGAGGCGGCGGAGCACGCCGACGCGGTCTGCGTGGGGGATGCGGAGAGCGTCTGGGCCGCCCTGTGCGAGGATGCCCGCCGGGGACGGCTGCGAAAGCTCTACCGGGGTGCTCCGGGGGCGCCCCATCCCGGGCTTCTCGCGCGACGGGATCTCTTCCGCGGCAAGGGGTACCTGCCGATCACC
>JBFHXN010000219.1:0-4990 GCA_041598955.1 Desulfuromonadales bacterium
GTACTTCGGCGACGACGCCCGTCGCATCGGCCACGCCCTTGAGGTGGCCGGCCATGCCGAGGAACTGCTCCGGTATGTCGACGCCGACGGGACCATCACCTTGGCTGCCGCCTACCTGCACGACATCGGCATCCCCGAGGCCGAGCGCAAGCACGGTTCCTGCGCCGGGCCCTACCAGGAACAGGAGGGGCCCCCGGTTGCCCGCGCCATCCTCGAAGGGCTGGCCGCACCCCCCTCCCTGGTCGAGGAGGTCTGCCGACTGGTGGGCACCCACCATACCCCTTGCGGCGTTGACTCCCCCGAGTTCCGCATCCTCTGGGATGCCGACGCCCTGGTCAACCTTGTCGAGGTCCTGCCCGGCAAGAACCCCGACCGCATACGCGACATCCTCCACCGGGCCCTGGTCACCGAAGCGGGCTACCGCCGCGCCCTCTCCCTCTTCCTCCCTTGAACGACCTTCCGCCCCCTTGGCTTCAAAGAAACGGTGGACCTGTACGCAACCAACCAGATCCCTTCTGCCACCAAGGCACCAAGTCGCCAAGAAATCGTTATTTGCTTAAACCAATCTCAAGAACCGTTCGGGCTTCCCTGGGGTTCATGACATCTCCACCGGCGCTGACCTTGGTGTCTTGGCGTCTTGGTGGCCCGACTTGGAAAGGGGCGATGATCCGATCAAAAATGGTTATAATCCCGCGCCAATCGGTTCTTGACACCCTCGAAGGGGCGCTGCTATATTTTCGGCCTGTTAAATCTTTTCAGCGGTACTGAAAGACTCCTTTCACTTCCAACCGGCGTTTTCGCCGTCCCCCGGATTCCGATGCCCGACCGATTCGTCCGCGTGGAGCGCCGGGGCCCCCTGGCCCTGGTCGAGCTCCACCGCCCCGACGTACTCAACGCCATCTCCACCCCCATGCTGCGCCAGATGAGGGAGCTTCTGCGCACCCTGAGGGACGATGGGGAGGTGCGGGGGGTCCTTCTCACCGGCGCAGGCGGGAACTTCGCCGCGGGAGCCGACCTCGGTGAGATCGGGGGACTCTCTCCTCTGGAGGCCACCCGCTTCGCCGAAGTCGGCCAGAACCTCTGCCTGGCCATGGAGCGCTTCGGAAAGCCCCTGCTGGCCGCCGTCTCCGGTTACGCCCTCGGTGCGGGGCTGGAGCTCGCCCTGGCCTGCGATTTCATCCTCGCCGGAGAGGACGCCCGGTTCGGATTCAAGGAGATCGAGTTCGGGCTCATTCCCGGCTTCGGAGGCACCCAGCGTCTCCCCCGCGTGGTCGGCAAGTCGAGGGCCAAGGAGCTGATCTTCTCCGGACGGGTTGTCGAGGCGGGCGAGGCCAGGGAGATCCGCCTCGTCAACCGGGTCTTCCCCGCCGCGACATTGCGCGAGGAGGCCCTCGCTCTGCTCGGGGGGATCTGCGAGCGGGGGCTGCTCTCCCTGAAGATGGCCAAGGAGGTCATCGACGCCGGCGCCGACATGCCCCTTGCCGCCGCCTGCCTGCTGGAGCGCGACGCCTTCGCCGTCTGCTTCGCCACGGAGGACCAGAAGGAGGGGATGGGGGCCTTTGTCGAGAAGCGCCCACCCCGGTTCAAGGGACGTTGAGATGATCGATTCGGCCTCCATGGAACTGACCGTCCGCTACGCCGAGACCGACGCCCAGGGGATCGTGCACCACTCCAACTACCTCGTCTGGTTCGAGGAGGGGCGCTCCGATTTTTTGCGGCAGAAGGGGCTCAACTACAGCGAGCTCGAAAAGGCGGGCTTTTTCGTGGTGGTCGCCGATGCCCGGGTGGCCTACAAGGCGCCGGCCTTCTACGAGGACCGGGTGACCGTCGAGACGACCCTCGATCGGATGCGCGGGAAGATCCTGGAATTCAGCTACCGGGCCCGCAACGCAGCGGGCATTCTGCTCGCCGAGGGGCGCACGGTGCACGTGGTGCTGGGCACCGACCGCCGCCCCGTCAACCTGCCCGAGGAGTACCTGCGGCGCATCGAGGGAAAGGGGTAGTCATGGGAGTCGGCAAGCAGAAGCTCCAGCGGGGCCTGATCCAGGTCTACACGGGCAACGGCAAGGGAAAGACCACCGCCTCCCTGGGCCTGGCCCTGCGCGCCGTCGGGCACGGTTTCCGGGTCCGCATCTTCCAGTTCATGAAGGGGAGCACGGTCTACGGGGAGCTGGAGACCGCCCGGCGACTGGCTCCCGAGCTCCAGATCGAGCAGCTCGGAAGGGACTGCTTCGTCTCCCGGGCCAACCCCGACCCCCAGGATCTCTCCATGGCCCTCGCCGGGTTCGCCCGGGCCCGGGAGGCCCTGCTCTCCGGGGAGTACGACCTGGTCATCCTCGATGAACTCAACTGCGCCGTCGATTTCGGACTGATCCCTCTCGAGGAGGTCAAGGCGCTGCTGAAGTCCAAGCCCCCGGAAACCGAACTGGTGCTCACCGGTCGCGGCGCCCACCCTGATATCATCGCCCTGGCCGACCTGGTCACCGAGATGAGGGAGATCAAGCACTACTACAACTCCGGGCAGCACGCCCGGGTGGGGATCGAGTCCTGACGACATGGCACCCTGGTCGAAAAAGCTCGCCACCAAGTCGCCAAGGCACCAAGAAACGCAGGATAGTCCTATTTTTTTCGAGCTGGAACATGAGCAATGGGGAAAGGCATTCGATTCGGGATTCCGTTCCTGGATCTCCCTTGGTGACTTGGAGCCTTGGTGGCAGATGTTGCGATTCGGACGAATTAATTTAATCCCATAAGGAGAGACGACCATGGCGGAAAGAAAACTGAGACTTCTGGTGGCCAAGCCCGGCCTCGACGGCCACGATCGGGGTGCCAAGGTGGTTGCCCGGGCCTTCCGGGACGCCGGCTTCGAGGTCATCTACACCGGCCTTCACCAGACCCCCGAGCAGATCGTCAACACGGCCATCCAGGAGGACGTCGACGCCGTCAGCCTCTCCATCCTCTCCGGGGCGCACAACACCCTCTTCCCCCGGGTCATCGCCCTGCTCAAGGAGAAGAACGCGTCCGAAATCCCCGTCTTCGGCGGAGGGGTCATCCCCGACGACGACATCCCGGGGCTCAAGTCCGCAGGGGTCAAGGAGGTCTTCACCCCCGGCACGAGCACCGAGGACGTGGTCCGCTGGGTGCGGGAAAACATCCACCCCCAGGCCTGATCCCCAGGCGCCCTTCCGTCGCAGACCCGTGCCGAGCCCTCGCCAGGAGGGCTCGGCCGTTTGGAGCTCCATGAAACCCTTCCGAACCCTGCGCATCGAGCTGGAGGAGGGGGTCGGCTACCTGACCCTCGATGCCGCCGCCCGTTTCAACACCCTGCATACCGGGTGCCTGGAGGAGTTGCGTCAGGCCTTCCGGGAGCTGGAGGAGAATCCCGGGGTGCGCTGCATCGTCCTTTCGGGAGGGGAGGGGGAGAGCTTCGCCGTCGGGGCCAACATCGCCGAGATGAAGGACTTCGGCCCCCTGCAGGCGCTGGAATTCTCCGAGCTGGGACAGGGGCTCTTCGCCCAGATGGAGGAGGGGGACACCCCCATTGTCGGAGCCCTCAACGGCATCGCCATGGGGGGAGGGGTCGATCTGGCCCTCTCCTGCGACATCCGCCTGGCGAGCGACCGGCTGAAAATGGCCCATCCCGGCGCCACGCTGGGGATCATCACCGGTTTCTGCGGCACCCAGAAGCTGCCGCGGCTTCTGGGGCGCAGCCATGCCCTGGAGGTTTTCATGACCTCAGCCACCTATGGAGCCGACGAGGCCTTGCGCCTGAACCTTGTCGACCGGGTCATCCCCCACGGGGATTTCTGGCCCGCGGTGAAATCCTTCGCCCGGCAGGTGGCGAGCCGTTCCCCCGCTGCGCTCTCCTACGTCAAGAAGCTGGTGAACGCCTCCGAGGACGTCGATCTCAAGAACGGACAGCTTCTCGAACTGGGGGCCTTTTCGGCCCTGATCTCCGACGAGCTCCCCCGTCGGCGGATGACCGAATTCTTTCGCCGCTGAGCTGGGAGGGAGGAGAATGATCGATTTCGAGCCGACAGCGGCCGAGAGGGATTTTCAGGAGCGTGTCCGGACCTTGATGCGGGAGAAGGTCGCCCCCTTCGCCGCCCGGTGGGACGAAGAGGAGACCTTTCCCCTGGAAACGGTGCGGGAGCTTGGTCGCGCCGGATTGCTCGGGATCACCGTTCCCGTCGAATCCGGAGGGCTGGGGATGGGGTGCGTCGCCTTCGCCCTGGCCATCGAAGAGGCTGCCCGCATCGACGGGAGCATGGCGCTGACCCTGGCATCCCACAATACCCTGGCCTGCGGCCACCTTCTGCTCTGCGGCACCGGGGAGCAGAAGCGGCGGTGGCTCCCTGCGATGGCTTCCGGAGAGATGTTGGGAGCCTGGGCACTGACCGAGCCCGAGGCCGGCAGCGATCCCTCCTGCTTGCGCACTGAGGCGAAGCGGGTCGAGGGGGGGTGGGTGCTCAGGGGAAGCAAGATATTCGTCACCCAGGGCGCTGTGGCAGGAGTCTACATCCTGCTCGCCGTCACCGACCCGACGGAGCGCAGTCGCGGGATCAGCGCCTTTCTGGTCGAGGCGGGCTCCCCCGGGCTCAAGGTCACCCGGGGGATGAAGAAGATGGGATGCCGCTCTTCCGACACGGCGAACCTGATTCTCAAGGACCTCTTCGTTCCCGAGGAGAATCTGCTCGGGGGGCTCAATCAGGGTTTCATCGACACCCTGCGCCTTCTCGACAGGGGGCGTGTCGGCATCGGTGCCATGGCCGTGGGACTTGCCCGGGGTTGTCTCGAGGAGTCGACGGCCCACGCCCGAAAAAGGCGGCAGTTCGGGCGCTCCATCGACTCATTCCAGGCCATCCAGTGGATGCTCGCCGACATGGCGACGGAAACCGACGCCGCCAGGCTGCTCGTCCTGCGGGCAGCGGCCCTGGTGCAGGCGGGAAAAGGCTCCACCCGGGAGTCCTCCATGGCAAAGCTCTTCGCA
>JBFHXN010000220.1:0-4988 GCA_041598955.1 Desulfuromonadales bacterium
AGCGGGGTCTCGCCATGGCGGCCCAGGAGGGGGAGCCGACTTTGCTGGAGCCCGTGATGTCCCTGGAAATCAGCGTCCCAGGCGAATATGCCGGCAAGGTCTACGGCTCCCTGCAGCAGAAGCGCGGGCGCATCGAGGGGAGTCTCTCCCGGGGGGAAATCGAGGTGATCCACGCCCAGGTCCCTCTCATCGAGATGTTCGGCTACATGACCGAACTGCGCAGCGCCAGCAAGGGGAGAGGAAACTTCACCCTGGAATTCTCCCGTTTCGACCAGGCCCCCCCCGAGGCCATGCAGCGCCTGGGGTTCCGCTGACCGGCTGCCGACCCCCCGGAGAGGCCCCTCATGAAGGAAACGCTCCAGATCCGGCTGCTGAGGTGGTACTTCAACCTCTTTGCCTGCTACCGCCGCACCGGCGGCCGGCTCACCTACCTCGCCCCCGACTTCCGGGAGGCGAGGGTCACCCTCCCCCTCAACCGCAAGACCCGCAACTACGTCGGAACCCTCTTCGGAGGGTCGATCTACGGTGCCGTCGATCCCATCTACATGGTCATGCTGATCCGCATCCTCGGCCCCGCCTACCGGGTCTGGGACAAGTCCGCAACCATCCGCTTCCTGCGGCCCGGCCGCGGTTCCCTTTTCGCCCGCTTCCTGCTGACGGAGGAGGAGACCGCCGCCATCCGCGCCGAGGTCGACGGGGCCGGCCGCTCCGAACGGATCTACACCGTCGAGCTCGCCGACGCTGAGGGGACGGTCCACGCCACGGTGGAGAAGACCCTCCATATCAGCCGGCGCCCGAACCACTGACCGCCCCCCTCAGACCGCGGGGATCCCCAATCCGGTGGATTTGACGTTCTGGTGCCGGGGGACTTTTTGAGAACTTCAGTGCGTAGGGTGGAATAAGACCCGCAGGGGCGTTTCCACCTGCAGAGACCGCATTCCCACAGCGTGGAAACGCTTCGCTTATTCCACCCTACCTTTCCAGAAGGAGGAGAAAGACGATGCCCTACGTGAACATCAAGATCACCCGGGAGGGGGCCACCCCCGAGCAGAAGGCCCGGCTCATCGAGGGAGCGACCCGGTTGCTGGTGGACGTCCTCGGGAAGAACCCGGCAACGACCTTCGTGGTGATCGACGAGGTGGAGACGGACAACTGGGGAGTCGGGGGGGAGAGTGTGACGGCCCGCAGAAAACAGGGGCGCTGAGGGAAGGGGATCAGCCGCCTGCCTGGGCGCCCGCGGGGCGCGGGTTCCGGGACGCCCGGCTGACCCGGCGGTTGTGCTCCGAGAGATCGGCGACCATCTGCTCCATCTCGGCGGCGGTGAGCAGCCCCCCCTCGATGAAGAACTCCCCCAGCCGCTGCTGCCGGCAGCGCTGGTAGAAGAGCAGGGTCTTCACCTGAAAGGGGGAGAGCAGGCCCAGATCCACGGCCCGGTCGCCGAAGCGGCCCGGCTGCCCCCCTCCCGCCAGGATCCTGCCGATGGCCGCGTCGCTCAGCCAGCCCCAGCGCAGGGCCACCTCGCCGATGACCGGCCGCTGCCGGCGCTGCCAGACCAGGGCGGCGATCATGTCCTGATAGGAGATGGCCCCCCGGTAGAAGAGGTAGAGTCCGATCTCCAGGTTCCGCCCGGGAACAGCTCCCCGATGAAAGCGGGGCTCCTCCGCCTCTTCGCCGGGATCCCTCCGCTCCGGGGCCGGACTCTTCCGTTCCGGGGCACCAGATGGCTCCGGCGGGGGCGCCATCGGAGCGACCTCATCCCTGCGGATCAGAAAATCGTTGACGATATCGAAGGCGTCCACCAGGTGCCGGAAGAGCCGGGCCCGCTCCTGCTGTCGGCGGTGGTCCTCCCCGACGAAGAGATCGGGGTGGGTCTCCTTGGCTCTCTGGCGGTAGGCCGAGCGGGCTCCGCTGGCCTGCAGGTAGTAGAGAAACTCCCGGGAGAGGCTGATCTCGGGGCCGAAGAGGACCCGGCAGGCGTCGAAAATCTCATTTTCGCTGGGCGGGCCGGCCAAGAGGGCCTCCTGTGGCGGTGCGGGATCGGGTCGGTGTTGCGCACCCCGGTCCGTCATTTATACTAGAGCCGCCTCATCGGCACAAGCATTCCCTGGACGTTCCCCCCCGACCTCCGGAGATCCCCCCAATGGCCCCTCACTCTCCCCGCCAGGAAGGGTCCGCCTTTCCAGGGAACGGTGCGGTGACCCGCAACCGAGCCCTGGTCCTGGCCGCCCTTGCCCTGCTTTTTGCCCTCTCCCTCACCGGACTTCTGGAGAAGGGGCTCAACCTCGCCGGCGCCGACTGGCTCCGGCAGACCAACGCCACCTACCTGAACGAAACCTCGACCCGGGCGACGGCCGGTTTTCTGACCCTCTCGGCCCTCAAAACCGTCCTCGACATCATCGAGGGGAGCACCGCCGGCGCCCAGTTCTTCGCCTCGGCCAGCATCCAGGTTGGCGACGTGGTGCAGGCCGTCTACGACTACGTCGACTTCGCCTGGCGGGCCCTGCTCGCCAGCATGCTCATCCTCTACGGGCTCCGGGTTCTGCTGGAGGTCACCGACGCCCTGGCCGACCCGGTGCTGACCATCACCCTCTCCCTTTTTCTCCTGGGACAGCTCCTGGTTCTGCTCCGCCGCTCCCCGGAGCTGCTGCGGCGCACGGTGCGCACCGGGGCCCACTTCCTGCTCGTTCTCGCCCTGACCCTCAAGCTCCTCCTCCCCCTCTCCATCTACGGAGCCTCCCTGCTCTCGGCCGCCTTCACCCGCCCCATCGCCGAGAAGAGCCAGGTCGAGCTGCGGGCCGCCCAGCAGTCCCTTTTCCCCGAAAGCTTCCTGCGAGACTTCCGGGACCAGAGTCTGAGGGAGAACATCAACGAGATCAAGAACAAGATCGAGGAGATCAGCCGCACCCTGCTGTCCACCACCGAGCGGCTGGTCCGTGTCGTCATCGGACAGGTGGCCGCCTACCTCTTCGACTGCGTGATCTTCCCCCTGGGGCTTTTCCTGATCCTGCTGCGGCTGACCCGGGGGCTGCTGGGGCAGGTTCTGGAAGCAGAGCGCCACCGCCGGCTGCGGGAGGACCTCGCCGCCATGCTCTCCCGCCCGGCCCCTCCTACCCATCCGGGGGACGGGGTTTCCCCACCTTGAATTCTCCCGCGTACTATGTTAGATAGCTCCTTTTTACTTGGGGCGGAGAGACCAGAAGCACCTCACCGCAAACCCTTGCCCCCCCCAGAAAGGCTCTCAACGCAAGGCGCAAAGGTTGAGAACCAAGACGCAATTCCAACCTAGGTCATGACCCATACTCCATTCTCTGCGCCCTTGATGGTTTTCTCCGCGTCTTTGCGTTGAGGCATTGTGGGTTTCTGATCCTTTTTCTCTCCGACACGGGACATCAACTCATCCATGATCCTCCAAGGCACTCTGGTCAACATCGTCGCCATCCTCGTCGGCTCCCTGATCGGCCGCGCCGCCGGGCGCCGGCTCCCAGATCGGGTCCGGAACACCCTCATGGCGGGGCTGGGGCTGGCCGTCCTTCTCATCGGCCTGCAGCTCGGCCTTCAGAGCCGCCAACCCCTGATCGTCATCGGCAGCCTCATCCTGGGAGGCCTCTGCGGCGAAGCCCTCGGAATCGAAGCCCGCCTGGAGCGCTTCGGCCTGCGCCTCCAGAAACGATTCGCGGGGTCGGGGCGTTTCGCCGAGGGGTTCGTCACGGCGAGCCTTCTCTACTGCGTCGGCGCCATGGCGATCATGGGCTCCATTCAGGACGGCCTCGGGCAGGCTCCGACCATCCTCTACGCCAAGTCCTTCCTCGACGGGGTCGCCTCCCTCGCCCTCGCCTCCACCCTCGGCCTGGGGGTCCTCTTCTCCGTCGTCCCTCTGGCCCTCTACCAGGGGGGGCTCACCCTCGCCGCCGGCTGGGCCGGCCTGATCCTGACCGAGCCGGTCATCCTGGAGATGAACGCCACCGGCGGGCTGCTCATCGTCGCCATCGCCCTCGACCTTTTCGGAATCCGCCGGCTTCCCGTCGGCAACCTGCTCCCCGCGGTCTTCATCGCCGCCGCCCTGGTCTGGGCCTTCGGCCTGAACTGAAACCCCTTCCGGGAGGAAACAATGGCCACGTCCCGATTCAACGCCCGCGCCTTCACCTCCCTGGCCACGACCCTGCTCTTTCTGATCATGGCCCTCACGGGTCTCGTCGCCTACCTGATGCCGGCGGGACGCATCGCCTACTGGGTCGACTGGCGCCTCTGGGGCCTCACCAAGACCTCCTGGGGAAACCTCCACATCGTCTCGAGCCTCCTCTTCATCCCCTTTGCGGGATTTCACCTCTATCTCAACTGGCGTCCCTTCCTCGGCTACCTGCGCCGACAGGGCACCCGGGCGCTGGAGCTGAGGCGCGAACTCGCTGCGGCCCTGCTGCTGGCGGGGATCACCCTCGCCGGTGCCCTCCAGCCCCTTCCCCCCTTGAGCTGGCTTCTCGACCTCGGCACCAGTCTTAAGGATTCCTGGGTGGAGAGCCCCGAATTCGAGCCCCCCTTCGGCCATGCCGAGCAGATCTCCCTCACGGTCTTCTGCCGCCGGATGGAGATCGACCTCCCCGCGGCCCTGGCGGAGCTCTCCGCCGGGGGTATCCAAATCGGCTCCCCCCTCGATACCCTTGAGACCATCGCAAAGGCCAACGGCATCACCCCGGCGCAGCTCTACGGGCTCATCCGCCCCTTGGAGCCGCAGAAGGCGCTGGATCTGGAGCGGGGCTACACCCTGGAGGAGGTGGAGGAGCATTTCGCCGGAAGCGGCCTGGGGCAGAAGACCCTCTCCCAGGTCTGCGCGGAGAACGGCCTGGACCTCGGCACAGCCCGCGCCGTGCTTGGCGCCAAGGGGGTCGTTCCAGGGGAGGAGGAGAAACTCAAGGCGGCGGCGGAGCGCTACGGGGCGCGCCCCATCGATCTGCTCAAGCTGCTTCTGGTGAGGGAGTATCGACTCGACTGAA
>JBFHXN010000221.1:0-4984 GCA_041598955.1 Desulfuromonadales bacterium
CCAAGGGCCCCGCCCGGATCGAGAGCTACGCCGGACCCGAACCGGTGACCGTTCGGGGGAAGGTCCTCTCCCTGCGCCCCCGGGACGATGGCGGGGGGAGCATCGACCTGGAGGCCGAGGGGGTCAGGAGGGCCGGAGAATGTGCCGGGGTCGAAGGTCGGCTGCGCCTCGTCGTGGAGAAGGGGATGCCGCAGGTGCGCCCCGGGCAGTCCCTGCTCTTCCGGGCCAAGCTGCGAGCCCCGCGGGGGTTCGGCACTCCCGGTGAGTTCGACTACGTGCGCCATCTGGCCTTCCGGCGCATCTTCGCGACCGCCTTCGTGGCCGTCGGCAGCGAGGTGGTCCCCCTTGCCGGGGCAGGACCCTCTGCGCGGCTGGAGGATTTCCGCTTCCGGGTCGGCGCCGGCATCGACAGGGCGGTGTCCGCCGGGACGGCCCCCCTGGTGAGGGCGCTGGTCATCGGCGACCAGGCCGGCATGTCGAAGGCCCGGCGCGAGCTTCTGGCCCGGGGAGGGGTCTCCCACCTCTTCGCCATCTCCGGGCTGCACTTCGGCCTGGTGGCCGCCTTTCTCTACCTGGTCGCCCTGGCCGTCTACCGGCGCAGCGAGACTCTCCTTCTTTTCGCTCCTCCCCGCAGGGCCCTCTGGGTGCCTCTGCTGCCGGTGCTCTTCGGCTACCTGCTCTTCACCGGCGCGGGTCTGCCCACCCGTCGGGCCTTTATGGCGGTGGCCCTGGGGGCCATCCTAGTCCTGGTCTCGCGGCGTACGCCCCCCCTCCGGGTGCTCGCCTCAGTGGCATTCCTCCTTCTGATCCTCGAGCCCCTGGCCTTTTTTGAACCCTCTTTCCAGCTCTCTTTCGCCGGGGTGACGGGGATCCTGGTTCTTCTCCCGCGCTGGCGTCCGCGGATCGAAGGGCTGCCCCGGGGGGTTCGGCAGGCAGCGATGCTGCTGGCGGTGACCCTGGCGGCGACCCTGGCCACCACTCCCCTGGTGCTGTGGCATTTTCACCTCCTGGCTCCGGCCGGACTGTTGACCAACCTGGCAGCCGTGCCCGCCGTCGGTTTTCTGGCCGTCCCCCTGGGGCTGGCGGGAGGGTTGCTCTTTCCCCTGTGGCCCTGGGGGGCCGGGTGGCTCTGGCGGGGGTGCGCCGCTGTGCTGGAGGGGGTGTTGACCCTGGTGGAGCGGGTGGTCGCCCTTCCCGGCCTGGGGGGGCGGCTGCTCTACCTTTCCCCCTCCCTGTCGGCCGCGGTGGCTCTGGGGGGAGTGGCCCTGCTGCTTCCCGGCGGGACCCGGTTCCGCCGCCTGGGGAGGGTCGGGGCCGGGGCCCTGGCCGCTCTCCTGTTGGCCTGGCCGGTTCCCGACGTGAAGGGGGTGTCCCTGACGGTTCTCAGCGTCGGGCACGGAGATGCCATGCTCCTCTCCCTCCCCGGGGGGCGTCACTACCTGGTGGATGGCGGGGGGCTTCATGGGGAGCGCTTCGACGTGGGTGAGCGTCTGTTGGCGCCGGCCCTCGGTCGGCTCGGCGTGCGGCGGCTCGAAGGGGTCATCCTCACCCATGACCATCCCGACCACCGGCAGGGGCTCTGCCATCTGCTCGAGCAGTTTCCCGTGAGGGGATTCGTTTCGGCCCTGCCAAGGGAGGACCTCCACGAGTCTCTTCGAGAGGCCCTTTTTGTCTCGGGGGTTCCCCATGCGACCCTCGGGGCCGGGTGGCACACCCTCGTGGGGGAGGCCGGCCTGGTGGTTGCCCTGCGGGTGCCCCCTCAGGAGGGGGAGGTCAATGACCGCTCAGTGGCGGTCTATTTCAGGCAGGGAGACCAGGGAGGGCTTCTGACCGGAGACCTGGAGGGGGAAGGGGTGGAGGGCTTGCTCGGGGAGGGCATTCCCGGGCCGGTGACTCTGCTCAAGCTTCCTCACCATGGCAGCCGGCACTCCCGCCCCGAACTGCTCCTGGACGCCCTCGCACCCCAGGCCTGTTTTGTCTCCGTGGGCTATGGCAACCCCTACCGGCTCCCCGCAGCCCAGGTGGTGACCGCTCTCGAGGCACGAAAGATCCCCCTCTTCCGCACCGATCTCGACGCCACCCTGAGGTTCGAAACCGATGGCCAGGCATGGCGGGTGAGCCGCTGGCGGAGGGGGCTTTTCCGTTGACAGTGCAGAGCGTTTTTGCTAGCGTCGACTTCTTTAAAGGGGGCAAGTCCCGATGAAGCAGGCAACCATCCTCGTGGTCGACGACGAGGCCTTCTTCCGCCAGCTCTACACTGAGATATTGTCGGGCGCCGGCTACGCCGTGGAGGCGGTCGACTCCGGGGAAGAGGCCCTCGGCCGTCTCGGTCTGGGGGGGGTGGACGTCGTGATTACCGACATGGTGATGCCCGGCATCAGCGGTCTCGACCTGCTCAAGGAATCACGGCGGGTGGACAACCCTCCGGAGGTCATCCTGGTGACGGGCCACGCCACCGTGGAGACGGCCATCCAGGCCCTCAAGGCCGGCGCCCGCGATTACCTGGTCAAGCCCTTCAATCCCGAAGCCCTTCTCCACCTTCTGCACACCTGCCTGGAGCAGCGCCGGCTGCTCGACGAAAACATCCATCTGAAGAACCAGATCCGCCTTTTCCAGTCCGGGCAGTACCTTGCCGCGATCCTCGAGACCGGTCGCCTGATCCCTCAGACGATCACCACCCTGGTCCGGGAGTCGGGCCAGGGGCGCGGCTTCGCGTTTCTGCTGCGCGAGGAGGGAGATCCCGGGGTGCTGGGGCTCCATGGCCTTGAGGAGGAGCAGGCCCAATCCCTGGCCCGCGCCCTCTTGCCCCTGACTTCCGATCTGGAGGCTCTGAGGACCCTCTCTCCCGAAGAGTTCGAGGCGTCGAAGGGGTTGCCCCCCGGGCTCCGGCGGGTCTATCTCTATCCCCTGCGAAGCCAGGGGGAACTCCAGGGGGGGCTGGTTTATTTCAATCCTCCCGAGGGGGATTTCCCCACTCCCCCCTTCGAGCAGAACCTCCGCTACCTCTTCGAGCAGGCCTCTCTCGGTTTCGAGAACGCCTTTCGCTACGAGGGGGCGCGGGACCTGATGTACTCGGACGATCTGACCGGTCTCCACAACTACCGCTACCTGCACGCCGCCCTCGACCAGGAGATCCGCCGCGGGGAGCGCTACGGCTACAATTTTTCGGTGATCTTCATCGATCTGGACCACTTCAAGGAGATCAACGACACCTACGGCCACCTGGTCGGAAGCAACACCCTGCGCGAGGTGGCCGTTCTCCTGCGCCGGTGCGTGCGCGAGGTGGATCTTCTCTTCCGCTACGGCGGAGACGAGTTTACCGCCCTGCTGGTGGAGACCGACTCCGATGGCGCCCAGCTCGTGGCCGAGCGGATACGCAGGACCATCGAGGAGCACCTCTTCACCTATTCCGACGACATCTCCTTTCGCCTGACGGCGACCATCGGCCATGCGACCTTCCCCGAGGATGCCCGGGACAAGGAGCGTCTCGTCGACATGGCCGACCAGGCCATGTACCGGGGCAAGGTGAAGCGAAACGTGGTCCTGGGCGCCAGCGAGCCCAAGGCGTCATGACCCTCGGCGGCCGGTTTCTCCTTCTGGCGGCGGCCGGGATCCTTCTCCCGGCCTTCTGTCTTGCGGCACCACCCGCTGCGCCCCCCAAAGGCTCCGCACCGGTCCCCCTGGTGGAGCGTTACCGGCAGGCCCTCTCTCTCGACCCCGAGAATCTCCCCCTGCGCTATCACCTCGGCATCGCCCTGCTGATGGAGGGTGACAACAAGGGCGCCGTCGAGGCCTTCCGCAAGGCCTACCCCGCTTTCACCGACTCCCCGGAGATGAACTTCAACCTCGGCCTGGCCTACACCCGGCTCGGCGACCCGGACAGCGCCCTGCTCTATCTCGATCAGGCCGAAGGGGCGGGGGCCCTCGGGAGTCCCGCCCTCTATCCCATGGCCAGCGCCCTCTACAACGTCGCCCTTCTTTACCTGGAGGGAGGCAACGGACCCGAGGCGGTGCGACTGCTGGAGAGGGTTCTTACCCTCGATCCGGAGCGGAAGGAGATCTATCGCCTGATCGGGGAGACCCAGGCCCGGGCCCGGCAGACGGAAAAAGCCCTGGCGGCTTTCGCCAGCTACCTCGAGGCCTACCCCGACGATCTCCAGATCCGGGAGTATCTCTTTTCCCTTCACTACAACCGGGGTCTGGAGGTTCTGGGAAAGGGAGACGGAACGGCGGCCCGCGGGGCCTTCGAAAAGGCCCTGGCCTATTCTCCGGAAAGCCCCCTGGCCCTTTACTACCTGGGCTATATCGACTATTCCGCCGGGAATCATCCTGCCGCCGCGGCCCGGCTCCAGGATCTCTACCCCCGGCTCCCCGAGAATCTCAAGCCGAGCGCCGCGAGCCTGCTCTACAACTGTGCCCTGGCCCTGCTCCAGGGGAAGAGGGCCGATCTGGCCGCTCCGGCCATTGCCCCCCTGGTCGGCGCCGACAGCCGCGACAGCAAGGCCCTCTATCTTGCGGGCAACATCGAGCTGGAGCGGCAGGGGTTCGGCGAGGCCCGCCGTCTCTATGAGAGGGTTCTCTCCCTCGACAAGAAGCATCGCGGTGCCGCCTTGAACCTGGTGGTCGCCGAGCAGGGGATGGCCGCGCAGCTGGTCGCCGAAGGAAGGGAGCTCTTTCGCAAGGGGGAGTTTGCTGCCGCGGCGGAAACCCTGACCACCGCCCAGGCCATCAACCCGGCCGACGCCGTCGGACGGGCCTACCTGGAAGAGGCCCGACGGGAGTTGGGCAACGAGGCGACCGGTCTGCTCAAGCGTGGAGGCAAGGCCCTGGGAGCGGGGGACGCCAGGTCGGCGCTCGATCTGGCCCGCCGGGCCCTTGTCCTCGACCCTTCGGCAGCGGGGGGGCGCGCTCTGGAAGAGAAGGCACTGGCTGCCCTCTCCGGGGAGATTGGCCGCCTTCTGGCGACCGGCGCGTCCCGGCAGGC
>JBFHXN010000222.1:0-4983 GCA_041598955.1 Desulfuromonadales bacterium
AGACCCGGGGCGTCAAAACCGCAGGACACCGTCGGAGGGGAATCCCATGCCCTACCCGCGCATCATCCTTCTGACCATCGCTCTTTTCTTTCTCCCCCTGCTCGCTGCCTGCGACAAGGAGAAGGGGACCCCTGCCGGCGCCGTCGGCCTGACCGAGGTCGCCCAGTCGGCCGAGCAGTGGACGGGGGTCGCCGTCTCCCGCGAAGGGAGGATTTTCGTCAGCTTCCCCCGCTGGAGCGCCTCGCCCACCCTGTCGGTGGCCGAGTTGACCCGCACCGGCGAACTGCGCCCCTATCCCGACCCGGACTGGAACGCCTGGGCCCCCTCCCGTCCCCCCGGGGACCAGTTCGTCTGCGTCCAGAGCGTCTACATCGACCGGGAGAATTTCCTCTGGATCCTCGACCCGGCCAGCCCCGGTTTCCGAGGGGTCATCCCCGGCGGCGCCAAACTGCTCAAGGTCGACCTTGCCACCAACCGCGTGGTGCGAAAGATCGTCTTCGACGACATCACCGCGCCGGCCGGCAGCTACCTCAACGACGTGCGGGTCGACACCGAATCGGGGCACGCCTTTCTCACCGATTCGGGGCTCGGAGCCCTGGTGATGATCGACCTCGAGACCGGCAGGAGCCAGCGCCTCCTCGAGCAGCACCCTTCGACCAAATCCGAGGGGATCGTCCTTCAAATCGAGGGACGCCCGTGGCTGCGCCCCGACGGCAGCACCCCGCAGGTCCACGTCGACGGCATCGCCCTCGACCGGGACAACCGCCACC
Organism: Desulfuromonadales bacterium; assembly: GCA_041598955.1. GTDB lineage: Bacteria > Desulfobacterota > Desulfuromonadia > Desulfuromonadales > JBFHXN01 > JBFHXN01. The sequence goes on from JBFHXN010000222.1 coordinate 771, forward strand.
TCTACTATCAGGCCCTCACCGGGAGCAGTCTCTACCGCATCGAGATCCGCTGGCTCACAAACCCGGCACTGGGAGAACAGGAACTGGGCGGCAAGGTCGAATTCATCGGGCGACACGGCCCCATCGACGGCATGCTCTTCGGCCCCGCCGGAAACCTCTACCTCACCTCCCTGGAGCAGAACGCCATCCGCCGCCTGACCCCGGACGGCCGCCTGGAAACGGTGGTCGAGGACAAGCGCCTCCAGTGGCCCGACAGCCTCTCCATGGGCCCCGACGGCGCCCTCTACGTCACCACATCCCAGATCCACTTCGGGGGGAATCCCCCCGGCCCCTACCGCCTCTTCCGGTTCATCCCCCGCTGAGAGGCCCTTCTGCAGGGAGCCCCCATGTCCGCCGCCGAGAACCTGCTCGCCTTCCTCGCCCCTCAGCTTGGGACGGAAAACCACCTGGGGCCCTGGCTCCAGATCACCCAGGAGCGCATCGACCGCTTCGCCGAGGTGACGGGGGATCTGCAGTGGATCCACACCGATCCCGAGCGGGCGGCCCTTGAATCCCCCTACGGCGGAACCGTCGCCCACGGCTTTCTCACCCTCTCTTTGCTCCCCTATCTCACCCAGAGCAACCACCCCGACTTCTTCGCGCGCAACTACCCCGGCATGCGCCTGCGGGTCAACTACGGCCTGAACAGGGTCCGCTTCCCGGCACCGGTCCGGACCGGGGCCCGCCTGAGGGCGCGTACCCTGCTCCAGGAAGCGGAAAGGGTCGGAGAAGGGGTCCAGATCGTCTACCGCATCACCGTGGAGATCGAAGGGGAGGAGAAGCCGGCCTGCGTCGCCGATTTCGTCGCCCGGGTCTATCCCTGACTTCTTCTTTCTCAGGCATGAAAGGAAGGATGGCCAAACCTGATGAAGAGTCCTGAAACTCCCCGGCGGGCTTGACAAATCGGCCGGCAGACATTAGATTGACGCGGAATTTTTTCCGGAGGTGAATACCATGCCCGTCTATGAATACCAGTGCGACTCCTGCGGTCTCGTCTTCGAGGCCATGCAGAAGTTCTCCGACGCTCCCCTCTCCGAATGCCGCTCCTGCGGTGCCGCGGTGAAGAAACTCATCTCCCAGTCCGGCTTCGCCCTCAAGGGGAGCGGATGGTACCAGCAGGGCTACGGCGGGGCGTCAAAGCCTTCACCCTGCGCGGAGGGGGCATCGGGCGGCGGCTGCGCCGGCTGCCCCAAGGCCGCCAACGAATAAGCAGAAAACCCCGGCCCCTGGGCCGGGGTTTTTTTATCCGTAAACGGTACTTTTCCCTTCTCGTCCTGCGTGAGCGGTACTCTGAAATCCCACGCGCCCCTCTCTGCCCAAGCCTTGAGACAAAATCGTCGCCTGACCGCCTCGACCCTTTACAGGGAGATGGCGGTTTCGTATAGTTGACATCCCCGTTCAGGAGGTATCCACCCGTGGAAAAGATCATTGACGGAAAAGCCATCGCCGCGAAGCTGCGCCTCTCCATAGCCGCCGAGACCGAGTCTCTCAAAAAGAAGGGGGTCACCCCCGGCCTGGCGGTGGTCCTGGTCGGCGACGACCCTGCAAGCCGGGTCTACGTCTCGATGAAGGAGAAGGCCTGCGAGCAGACCGGAATCTTCTCCGACGAGCACAAGCTCCACGCCGAAACGACCGAGCCCCAGCTGCTGGCCCTCATCGACAAGCTCAACCGGGACGAGCGCATCGACGGTATCCTGGTCCAGCTCCCCCTGCCAGGGCACATCGACGAGGGGAAGGTCCTCGAGGCGATCTCCCCCCGCAAGGACGTGGACGGCTTCCACCCCTACAACGTGGGGCGCCTCGTGACGGGCAATCCCCTCTTCCGCCCCTGCACCCCCTACGGGGTGATGAAGATGCTGGAGGAGACGGGGGTCGATCTCAACGGCAAGGAAGTGGTGGTGGTCGGCCGCTCCAACATCGTCGGCAAGCCGGTGGCGCTGATGTGCCTGGCCGAGCACGCCACCGTCACCCTCTGCCACTCGCGCACCCGCAACCTGCCGGAGCATGTGCGCCGGGCCGACGTGGTCATCGCCGCCGTCGGCCGCCCGGAGATGATCAAGGGGGACTGGATCAAGGAGGGCGCGGTGGTCATCGACGTCGGCGTGAACCGGGTCGGCGAGAAGAAACTGGTCGGCGAGGTCGACTTCGAGGCGGCCCGCCAGCGGGCCAGCGCCATCACCCCGGTGCCCGGGGGCGTCGGTCCCATGACCATCACCATGTTGCTCTACAACACCGTGGAAAGCGCCAGGCGGCGCGCCGCGCAATAAGTCACAGGCCGCGACGCCCGGGGGGGGCTGCTCCTTCCCCGGGCGTTGATATCTCGCGCCGCAGAAGAAATGGGAAGGCGAGGCGATGATTATCAGCAAACAGAAAGACCGGCAGGAGTTGCTCGATGCTCTGGGTGGGCGGGGCCGGCTCTTTCTGGTGGGCTGCGCCGCCTGCGCCACCGCCTGCAAAGCCGGCGGCGAGGAAGAGCTTTTCCAGATGCAGGAATGGCTGGCCGGCCAGGGCAGGGAGGCTACCGGAAGCGTCGTCATTGACGAAGCCTGCCACATCATGCGGGCCGCACGCGACCTGCGCCAGCACCGCTTGCAGATCGAGGAGGCCGAGGCATTGCTGGTGCTGGCCTGCGGCGCCGGCATCCAGTCCATTTCCGGCAGTACCGACAAGCTGGTGATCGGGGGACTGGATTCCCTGTTCCTGGGCAACGTTCGACGGTTCGGCCAGTACGAGGAAAAATGCTCCCTGTGCGGCGAGTGCATCCTCAATGAAACCGCCGGAATCTGCCCGGTCACCAACTGCGCCAAGGGGCTGCTCAACGGCCCCTGCGGTGGAATGGAGGATGGCCGCTGCGAGGCCGACCGCGAGGCCGAATGCGCCTGGGTGCAGATCTACGAACGGCTGAAAAAGCAGGGCCGCCAAGGCGTGTTCGCCCGGCCCGTCGCGCCCAAGAACTGGTCCAGGGGGGGCAAGCCGGGAAAACATAAAATCACGTGAACGGTGGACAGTGGGCAGTGAGCCGAAGAAAATCCTGACCACTGACCACTGACCACTGACCACTGACCACTGACCACTGACCACTGACCACTGACCACTGACCACTGGTTTCAAATGTCCCGACTTCAACAGCAGCTGGCCGCCGGGCAATTCGTGGTGACGGCCGAAATCGCCCCGCCCAAGGGGGCCGATGCCGCTGAGGCGCTGGCCAAGGCGCGGACCCTGGAGGGGGTGACGGCAATCAATGTCACCGACAACCAGGGGGCCAACATGCGCATGTCGCCGCTGGCGCTGGCGGGGCTGCTGGTGGGGCAGGGGCATGAACCCATCCTGCAGCTGACCTGCCGCGACCGCAACCGCCTGGCCCTGCAGTCCGACCTGCTCGGGGCTGCGGCACTGGGGGTCGAGAACCTGCTGCTGCTCTCCGGGGATCACGCGCGGTTCGGCGATCACCCCGAGGCCAGGTCGGTTTTCGATCTCGACTCGGTCCAGCTGCTGCAGGTGGTCGCCGGGCTGACGGCGGGCCACGACATGGCCGGCCGGCCGCTGAGCAGCGCGCCGCATTTCTGTTGCGGGGCCGCGGTGAGCCCTGCGGCCGAACCCTTTGAGCTGATGTTCGGTAAATTTTCCAAGAAAGCGCAGGCCGGCGCCGGATTTTTCCAGACCCAGGCGGTGTTCGATCCCCGCTGCCTGGAGCGCTTCATGGCGGCGGCCCGGCCCCTGGGCGTCCCCGTCCTGCTCGGGGTGCTGCTGGTCAAGAGCGCCCGGATGGCGCGGTTTCTCAACCAGCATATCCCCGGGGTGCGGGTTCCCGAGGCGCTCGTCGGGCGCCTGGAGGGGGCCGAAAGGCCACTTGACGAGGGGGTGGCCATTGCCCGGGAGCTGGTGGCCCAGGCCCGCCAGCTCTGCGATGGGGTGCACCTGATGACCCTGGGGCACGAGGAGCGCATCGAGGAGATCCTCGGTTAGCGCGCGAGCGAATTCGCGAGGCTCCACGGCGTTCGCGGCCGAGGCCCGGAATTCAAGAATCGAGTACCTGCTTTTCACCGGAGGGATTCCATGTTGAAGCAGACACCCTTGAACGCTGCACATAAAAAGCTCGGCGCCCGCATGGTCGATTTCGGCGGCTGGGAGATGCCGGTCCAGTACCGGGGCGTCATCGATGAGCACCTGGCGG
>JBFHXN010000223.1:0-4947 GCA_041598955.1 Desulfuromonadales bacterium
ATGGCCACCGCCGCCCGGGACATCCCCGGCAAGATCCTCGCCTGCTACGCCCCCATCATGGCCTTCGTCGCCAGCGGCTTCGAGCACTCGGTGGCCAACATGTACTTCATCCCCACGGGGCTGCTCCTCGCCGGGGAGCTGGGCCTCGACGCCCCGGGGCTGACCTGGGGAAACTTCTTCCTCGGAAACCTCCTCCCCGTCACCCTCGGCAACATCCTGGGGGGCGTCGTCTTCGTCGCCTTCGCCTACTGGTTCATCCACCTGCGTGGACACCGGCCGACGCTGCCGTAAGGGCAATCCCCTTCCTTCCCAGTTCCAGGGAATCACCCACCCTACCTTTTACAACAAGGTCTAAAAAAGAGGCCCGACCAGAATCCTGGCCGGGCCTCATCCTTCCGCTGAATAGTCAACCAGCCTTAACAACCTGCCCCCTCCTACCGGCAGAACGTCCCCGGCCCCGCGTGATCCCCCTCCTCGATGTCGAAATGGACGCAATCCACCTCGGCAAGAGAGGTCAGTGAATAGAGGGCCGTCTGGACATAGGCCGCGGCTCCCGTGGAACCCATCCCGGCGGTCAGCTTCCCGTCGTCGCTCACCCCGACATGCACCACCCTCCCCTCCACCTTCTTCAGGAGGAGAAGGGGGGAGTTCACTTCGCGGTTCCGCTCGTTCAGCTCATCGATGATCCCTTGCACGGTGGGGACCTTCGGCGGCCTGACGAAAAGGGGGCGAACCATGTCGCTCGACGTCCAGATGCCAGGGCCGTACCCCTCGGCGAGGCCTTTCACCCAGGCCTCCAGTTCCCTGACCCGGTCGGCCAGGGAGTCGCACCGGGACTCCAATCTCCCGTATTGCCGCTTCTCTTCCTCCAGCTCCCTGATCTTTGATTTCAACTGGAAATTCTCGTCCATCCACTGACGCTGGGAGCGCTCCAGCTCGTCGTAAAGGCCCTTCGTCTTGGCCCGATGCATGTCCCGCTCTTCCTTGACCACCCTCAATTCGGCCTGGGCGTGACGAAGCTGGTTCAGGGTCTGGGTATCGGCGGCACATCCCGGCAAAAGGAGATACAGGCAAAGAACAAAAAATGGAAAGACCCTACTCATTTCCGACTCCACAAAAAGAAAACCCCCGCCGTTCGAAATCCTTCGACTGCGACTTGACTTTATGTTGTCGCCTTCAGTTCACCACTGGCGATATCCAGCCAGCTTTTTTGCATTTTCAGATAGTGCCTGTTCGAGAGCCGGCAATTGGCCTTGATCTGCTCGAACAGGTCCCGTGCCTCGTCCATCCTGCCCAGCTTCTTCAACAGAAGGGCATGGCGGCAGCGGGCCTCCTCCCCCGGGTAGCTGCTGCTGAGGGCCGCATACTCCTCCAGGGCCGCCTCGTAGTCGTTCAGCCCCTCATGGGTTCTGGCCCTGAGGAGCCTCATCGGGTCCGAAAGCTTCCCCTCTTCCGCCTTGGCCAACTGGGTCAGGTAATAGCGGGCATTTTCGTAATTGCCGAGGGCGAACCAGGAATGGCAGAGCCCTTTGAGCAGAAAGGGATCGTTTCGATGCTGCCCCTGCAGGCTTCTTTCCAGAAGATCGATGGCCTCCTGAAACCGGCCGGCCTGGTAGTAGGCCTCGGCCAGATTCTCGCGATTCTTGAGGCTGTCGGTGATCTCCAGCTGCCGTTGGAATTCTCGGATCTTCCTGCCGGGGTCGATGGCCTTCGTCACCAGGGAGCCGGCTTTTCGATAGGATGAGTTGTTCTGCATTTCGGGGAGATATTCGGCGAAAAGGTAGATTATCGATCCGATCATGGGGAAGATGATAATGATGAAGACCCACCAGTACCGGCCGGTCCTTGCGGCGTGCACGGCCAGAAAAATCTGGACGATCAGAGTGAGTATTCCGAGATAGGGCATGGATAAAACCTCCGCTGCGTTGATCTGTGCAATAAAAAGCTCGGGACCGAAGGGGGACCGATGAAGCCATCAACTCAATGGCAGACCTGGTTCCTCCCCCCTTTTTTCGCACGGTAGAGGGCCTGGTCCGCCGCCTTGAACACCTGATCGTCCTCGGGAAGCCTCTCGCTTCGCTCGGCCACCCCGATGCTGACGGTGACCGAGAGCATGCGCCGGGTGCGGTCGACCTTGGTGGCCCGCTTGGGCTTCTTCTTGGGGCGCCCCGCCCCCCGGAGCAGAAACTGGGCCTCGCCGACCGACTCCCGCAGGACCTCGAGGTGGGGGAGCACTTCCTTGATCCCCCGCCCGGGGAAGACCACCGTGAACTCCTCCCCCCCGTACCGGAACGCCTTCCCTCCCCCCGTCACCTCGGCGAGGCGGGAGGCCACCATCCGCAGCACCTGGTCCCCCACGTCGTGGCCGTGGGTGTCGTTGACCTTCTTGAAGTGATCGACGTCGACCATCGCGAGGGTGTACTGGCTGCCGGCCCTGAGCAGATATTCATTGAGGGCCCGGCGTGCGGGCAGGCCCGTGAGCTCGTCCCGAAAGGCCATGAAATAGGAAGCCTCGATGACCGCCACGGTCAGCACCAGGCCGCCGCTGGCGAGCCAGAGGGTCGCCTCGCCGGCGGGATGGCGCCAGAGGGCGATGGCGGCCGCCCCCAGGACCCAGGGGAAGGCTCCTTCGAGCACCGCGGGGCGCATCAAAAAACGGACCGTCAGGACGAGAAATACAAACAGAAAAGCGGCCAGGGCCGGATGGGGCAGGGAAAACCCCTTCGGAAGGAGATCCGGGGGGAAGATGGGATGGGTCAGCCACAACTTGGCCTCGGCGGGGTTCAGGCGCAGCCAGATGTCGACGACGACGGGCTGCAGGAGCAGCAGTCCGACGCGGGTCATGCCGAGGGGGGTGAGGAGGCCCCGCTCCTTGGCCAGGCCGATCCAGAGCAGGTTGAGGGGGAGGAGCAGGGCGACGGCGGCAAAGACGCCCCTCCCCCCCCCGACGCCCAGTTGCAGGGCCCGCTCGGCCAGCAGGAAGAGGAGCAGGGTGAAAATCAGGCGGGTGCGGTTGAAACGCCAGCCGAGGAGCACCCCCAGGCCGAGAACGGCCCAGGGGTAGGAGGGGAGAAAGGACTCGAGCCAGAGGGGCCTGGGGGAGTGCCTGAGAAGGGCCCAGACGCCGGGCAGGATGAGCCCGCCGGGAATGAGAAAGAGGTAGAGAAGCCTCCCTGGCTGCATGACGGTCAGTTTCTCCCCGAGTCTTTCAGTGGCCGCCCGCGGGGCGGAAATCCTTGATTTGAAGCTGGACGCTCCGGTTTCCCCGCCACTCGTTGATGCCGGGGGCGAAGAGCAGGTCGACGGGGCCGGCGAGCTCCTCGAGGCGCCCGGCCATGCCGAAGGCGATGCAGGGGCGGGTGCAGCCCTCCTGCCAAGCGGTGAAGCGCAGGTGGTTCTCCCCCACCCGGGAGATCTGCCGGGCCTGGACGCTTCGGGCCAGAAAGGCCGGTTCGGGATTGCCGATGCCGAAGGGAGCGAGGGTCGCAAGCTCCTGCACCACCGGCTCCTCGAACTCCTGGAGGAGAACCTCCCCGTCGTGGGCGAGCCTCGGCAGCAGGTCGTCCTCGCCGAGCAGTTCGCCGGCGACCTCCTCGAACCGCGCAGCCAGGGCGGGGACGGCATCGGCCGCAACGGAGAGCCCGGCGGCCATGGCGTGCCCCCCGAAGGCCTCGAGGTGCTCCCGGCACCCCTCCAGGGCCCGGTAGAGGTGGAATCCCTGGATGGAACGGGCCGAGCCTTTGCCGGTGCCATTTTCGAGGGCGATGAGGACCGTGGGGCGATGATAGCGCTCCACCAGGCGGCTGGCGACGATGCCGATCACCCCCGGGTGCCAGCGCTCGTCGGCGAGGAGGATGGAGCGGCTCCCCCCCTCCCCTTTCTCCTCGAGCCTCTCCACGGCCTGCTGCAGGGTCGAGAGTTCGATGGCCTGTCTCTCACGGTTGAAATTGTCGAGCTGCTGCGCGATCTCCGCGGCGGCGGCGGGATCGGAGCCAAGGAGGAGGTCGACCCCCAGGGCCGCGTCCTCCAGGCGGCCGGCGGCGTTGAGCCGGGGGGCCAGCCGGAAGCCGACGGCGCCGCAGGTGACCTCCCGGACTCCTGCCACCTCCTTGAGGGCCCTCACCCCCGGCCGGGAGCCGTGCTCGAGCACTTCGAGCCCCACCCGAACCAGGGTGCGATTGATCCCCCGCAGGGGAACCACATCCGCGATGGTCCCCAGGGCCACCAAATCGAGGGCGTGGCGCAGGTCGGGCTCCTTGCGGGCCCCGAACCACCCCGCCTCCCGCAGGGCCTTGCGCAGGGCGACCAGAACGAAGAAGGCGACCCCGACCCCGGCCAGCTCCTTGCCCGGGAATTCGCAACCGGCCTGATGGGGATTGACGATGGAGAGGGCCTCGGGGAGCGGATCGGGGGGCTGGTGATGGTCGGTGACCAGCAGGTCGAGCCCGAGACGCCGGGCGAGCTCGGCCTCGGCCACGGCCGAAACCCCGCAGTCGACGGAGAGAACGACCCGGACGCCCCGCGCCGCCGCCTCTTCCAGGGCCGTCGCCGAGAGCCCGTAGCCGTCCCGCAGGCGCAGGGGGATATGGTAGTCGACGAGGGCGCCGAAGGCCCGAAGGGTCTCCACCAGGAGGGCCGTGCCGGTGATGCCGTCGACGTCGTAGTCGCCGTGGACGGCGATCGTCTCTCCCTTGCGGATGGCCTCCACCAGGCGGGCCACGGTGACGGCCATCCCCTTCATGAGCAGGGGATCGGGCAGGTCGCTCAGCCGGCTGGCGAGAAAAGCCCTCCCCTCCTGGGAGGTGGAGACCCCCCTTTGGAGGAGAATGCGCGCCGTCAGGGGGGCCACCCCCAGGGCGGAAGCGAGCTCTCCGGCCGTTGCATGAGTCTGGGGACTTCCCCGCAGATGCCAGCGCCGGGCCGTTACCGGTTCCATGTCGGTCCCGC
>JBFHXN010000224.1:0-4945 GCA_041598955.1 Desulfuromonadales bacterium
CGCGGGCCGTCTGGTCGGCGAGGTTCCCCTTGATGACCGCCTCGATGGGGGAGACGACCCCCTTGTCCTCGATGAAGTCCCCCAGGGAGGAGTCCTCCTCCTCGCCGATGGGAGTCTCCAGGGAGATCGGCTCCTTGGCGATCTTGAGGACCCGGCGGACCTTTTCCAGGGGGAGCTCCATGCGCTCGGAGATCTCCTCGGGGGTCGGCTCGCGCCCCATCTCCTGGACCAGCTGGCGGCTGGTGCGGATGAGCTTGTTGATGGTCTCGATCATGTGGACCGGGATGCGGATGGTGCGGGCCTGGTCGGCGATGGCGCGGGTGATGGCCTGGCGGATCCACCAGGTGGCGTAGGTGGAAAATTTGTACCCGCGCTGGTACTCGAACTTGTCGACGGCCTTCATCAGGCCGATGTTCCCCTCCTGGATCAGGTCGAGGAACTGCAGGCCGCGGTTGGTGTATTTCTTGGCGATGGAGACGACGAGGCGCAGGTTGGCCTCCACCAGCTCGGCCTTGGCCTGCTTGGCCCGCCACTCCCCCTTGTGAACCTCCTTGAGGGCCTCGAGGAGCTCGCCGGGGGCAAAGCCCGATTCGTCCCGGACCTTCTCGAACTTGCGCCGGGCGCTCTTGAGCCGCTTCTCGACGGCAAGGAGGGTGTCGACGGGAACCTTGAGCTCGCCGGAGAGCTTGAGGGCTTCATCCTCGCTCTTGCGCAGCCGCACGAGGTAGGACTCGAACTCCTCCGCCGGCCGGCCGAGCTCCCTCTCGCAGGCGGCGATCTCCGACTGCCCCTTCTGGACCTGCTTGGCGAGATCCTTGAGGCGGTCGACGATCTTGGCCACCTGGAAGTCCTTGAGGCGGACCTTGCGCAAAAGCTCGATGACCTGCCCGCGGGCCTCGGCCATCTCCTTCTCGTGCTTCTCCCGGGTGCGCACGGCGACCTTGGAGGCGGACAGGCGCAGCCTCAGCTCCTCGATCTTCTCGTCGACGACCCGCAGCTGCTGGACCACGTCGAGAATGCGAAGGCGGTGCTTCTCCTCCTCCTCGCTCCCCTCTTCCTCCTCGTACTCCTTGGTGATCTCGGCGACGGTCACCTGCCCCTTGGAGAGGCGCTCCCCCAGGGAGATGATCTCCTTGACGGCGATGGGGGTCTTCATGATCACGCTGGTGACCATGATCTCCCCCTCCTCGATCCGCTTGGCGATCTCCACCTCCCCCTCGCGGGTGAGCAGGGAGACCTGGCCCATCTCGCGCAGGTACATGCGCACCGGGTCGCTGGTGCGCCCCAGGGCTTCGACCTCGAACTCGGCCTCTTCCTCCTCCCCCTCTTCCTCGCCGAGTTCGGCGTCGAGGGCATCCCCCTTGCGCAGGGCGATCTTCTGCTCCGAGTCGACGATCTCGATGTCCATCTCGCCGAACATGCTCATCACGTCGTCGAGCTGCTCGGAGGAGACCATGTCCGCGGGGAGCAGGTCGTTGACCTCGTCATAGGTGAGGAATCCCTTTTCCTTGCCGAGGTCGATCAGCTGCTGCACTTCGTCGAGTTTGCTCTTTTTCGACATTCCCTGTTCTCTCCTTTCGGCTCCCTGGCATGGGGCCGTCTGGTATCTGGCAAATGGTTGTTTCCCGAGGGTCTCTTGGCCGCTGAAGCCTCTTCTAGAGTCCTTTCCTGGTCTCGATGATCTCTCTTTGCAGGGCCGCGCATCGCTCCCCCTCGCCGGCGGCCTCGGCCTCCCGCAGCATCTGCTGCAGAGCCTTGAGATGCTGGCGGCGGCGGGCCTGCTCGGTGGCCCGGCGGCAGTCCTCGAAAATCCGCTCCGGATCCTCGGCGAAGGCCCGGGGGTCCTTTCCCAGGATAGCCGATAAACGCTGCCGCTGGTCTTCGGGGAGCCCGGCGGCGAGGATGCCGGGGTCGGTCGTCTCCTCCTCCGCGGCCCTCTCCAGCACCTGGCGGGCCATCTCCCGAAGGGCCGGTTCGGAAAAATATTCCTCGGGCCCCTCCTCGATCACCCTCCGGCGGGCGAGGGGATCGTTGACCGCCAAGTATAGCAGCACTTCCTGGGCCCGGTCGGCGGCACCCGAAACAGGGGTGCGGGCTGGGGCTTCCGCCCGGGCCCTCGGCGACGGGGACATCTTCGGGGGGGGCGCCGCCGCGGGGGCCGGGTTGCGCGAGCCCCCCAGGCGCTGCAGCAGCATCCTCTCCTCCAGGCCGCTCCGCTCGGCGAGGGCCTTCAGGTAGAGGCTCCGCTCGATCTCCCCGGGAACCCGGCGCAGGCGGCCGAGAATCTCCTCCACGGCGCGGGCCTTGGCGTCGATGGCCTCCCCGGCCTCCGCCAGGGACTCCTCCATGAAGAGTTCCAGGGCGGGGCGGGCCGCCGCGAGGCGCTCCCGAAAGTTCTCCACCCCCCGCCGGGCGAGAAAGGAATCGGGGTCCTCCCCCGGGTCGAGGCCGACGACGGCGGCCGGCAGCCCCGTGGGGAGCAGCAGGTCGAGGGCGCGCCAGGTGGCCTTGCGCCCCGCGGCGTCCTGGTCGAAAAGGAGCAGGACCTTGCGGGCGTAGCGCTTGAGCAGCCCCACCTGCTCCTCGGTCAGGGCCGTTCCGCAGGTGGCCACCACGTGGGTGAAGCCGGCCCGGTGCAGGGCGAGCAGGTCGAAATACCCCTCGACCAGGATGACCTCCCCCTGTCTCCGGATCCCCTCCCGGGCCTGGTAGAGGCCGTAGAGGACCCCCCCCTTGTGGTAGACGGGGGACTCGGGGGAGTTGATGTATTTGGGCTGGGCCTCCCCGAGGGTGCGGGCCCCGAAGGCCGCCACCTGCCCCGTGAGGCCGAGAATGGGAAAGATCAGCCGCCCCCGGAAGAGGTCGTAATCCCCCCGCCCCTCGCGCCCGGGCCGGACCAGCCCCAGGGTGCGGGCCGCCTCGGGGTCGAGCCCCTGCTCGGAGAGATGCCGGGCGAGCCCCTCCCACCGGTCGGGGGCGTAGCCGAGGCCGTAGGCTCTGGCCAGGGCCGAATCGTAGCCGCGCCTCTTGAGGTACTGCCGCCCCGGTTCTCCCTCGGGCTCCCGCAGCAGAAGCTGTTGGTAGTAGTCCCGGGCCGCCTCGTTGACGGCCAGAAGCCGCTCCCGCTCCCTGCGTCGGCGGTCCTCCTCGGGATCGGGGGCCTCCTCGGGGATTTCCACCCCGGCGAGTCCGGCGAGACGGCGGGCCGCCTCGGGAAAAGAGAGCCCCTCCATTTTCATCAGAAAGGCGAAGACGTCCCCCCCCTCGTTGCAGCCGAAGCAGTGGAAGGTCTGCCGCGGGGCGCTGACGCTGAAGGAAGGGCTCTTCTCCGTGTGGAAGGGGCAGAGCCCGAAATGGTTGGCGCCGCTGCGCTTGAGCTGAAGATAGCTCGAGACGAGGGTCACGATGTCGGTCCGCTCGCGGATCTCCTCGATCTTCTCATCGCCGATGCGCCCGATCATCACTCCCTCAGTTCGACCTCGGTGACGTTCTCCCCTCCATGCTCGGGGGCCGCGCCGTGGAAGGCCGCGACCTCCCGGTGCCCGGCGAGCCTCTCCCGCACCGCCTTGCGCAGGCGCCCCTCACCGGAGCCGTGCACCACCTCGAGGCGGTGCACCCCCTGCAGCAGGGCGTCGTCGAGAAACCTCTCGAGCTTGTCGAGGGCCTCCTCCACCCGCTCGCCGACCAGCATCAGTTTCGGGCTGAAGCTTTCCCGCTCGACCCGGGCGGTGACGCGGCCGGGGCCGGTCTGGCGGGAGGCGAAGCGGCGCGGCGAAAACTGTTCGAGGGCCGCAAAAGGGACCCTCAGCTTCTTCCCCTGGAGGTCGAGCTCGGCCTCTTCCCCCTGCACCCGCAGCACCCGCCCTTCGGCGCCCAGCGCCGCCACGCGAAGGATCTCCCCGACCTCCACCTCCCTGGGTCTCTTTCCGATCCGGGGGGGATCGGGGCGGGCCTCGGCCAGCTCGGCGCGGGTGGCCCGCAGGGAGCCGACCAGGCGGGCCTCCCGGGGAGGAGAGGCGGCGCTCTCCCGGGCCTCCCGCAGCAGGGCGCGGATCTTGGCCTCGGCTTCGCGCACCACCTGTTCGCCGCGGCGCACCGCCTTGGCCAGGATCTCCCCCCGGCGCCCCTCGATCTCCTCGAGAAGCTTCCGACGCCTGTTCCGGTCGAGGTCGGCCTGCTCCCGATGGCGCCGGGCCTCGGCGAGGTCGTCGGCGATGGTGATGCGCAGGCGGTTGAGCTCCTCGATGAGCTCGAGCCCTTCCCGCTCCCCGGCTCCGAGGTAGCGCCCGGCCTGCTCCAGGACCGGCTCGGGGACCCCCAGGCGCCGGGCGATGGTGAAGGCGCTGCTCGCTCCCGGAATGCCGTAGTGCAGCCGGTAGGTCGGGGCGAGGGTCTCCCGGTCGAACTCCACCGCCGCGTTGGCCACCCCCTCCCGCAGATGGGCGTAGCCCTTGAGCAGGTTGAGGTGGGTGGTGAGCACCGTGCGGGCCCCGCGCTCCCGCAGGGCGTCGAGCACGGCGAGGGCCAGCGCTCCGCCTTCGGCGGGATCGGTGCCGGTGCCGGCTTCGTCGAGCAGCACCAGGGAGTCGCCGTCGGCCCGCTCCAGGATCCGCACCACCCGCGTCAGATGCCCGGAGAAGGTGGAAAGATTCTCGGCGATGCTCTGCTCGTCGCCGATGTCGGCGAAGACGCTCCCGAAGAGGTGCAGCCCGCTGTCGGGATGACAGGGGACGGGCACCCCGGCCCGCACCAGCAGCACCAGAAGTCCCAGGGTCTTCAGCGCCACCGTCTTGCCGCCGGTGTTGGGGCCGCTGATGACCAGGGCCTCCTCGGTGGCGGGCAGGAGCAGATCGATGGGCGCCGCCTCCCCCTCCCGGCGGGTGCCGTCGCTCCCGAAAAGAAGCAGGGGGTGCCGCGCCCCGCGCAGCTCCACGGCGGGCTCATC
>JBFHXN010000225.1:0-4913 GCA_041598955.1 Desulfuromonadales bacterium
AGCTGGGAAATAATGTTCCACGATGTTGAATGTTCCACGGAGCCATTTTTCTGAGGTGTATCCGATTCCCGAAGGAATACGAGACCTTATCCTCCTGTTTTTTCAGTCTTTTGGGGATGAAAATTCCCCTTGCCAAATTCCCGGACTTTGTGTTTATTGCGGCCGTCCTTGCCGGAGGCTTCCGAATGGTTCGGAGTCCCCCGGCGGGGCGGACAATGAATGGATGCTCTCCAGGGGAGAGCATCGAAAAGGAGGCATAAGGTGAAGCGGCTTGTGACGGTTCTGGTGGGTCTGGTCATGGCGGCATCGTTGGTGGCCTGCGGCAAGCAGCCGGTGGAAGAGATCGGCGCAGCCAAGGCGGCCGTGGAAGCGGCAGCTGGCGCGGGGGCCGAAAAGTACGTGGCGGAGGAGTTCACGAAGGTGAACGAGGCGATGACCGCCGCCATGGAGGAAGTGAAGGTTCAGGACGGCAAGATGTTCAAGAACTACGACAAGGCCAAGCAGATGCTCGCCCAGGCCAAGGCCGACGCCGAGGCCCTCCAGGCCAAAGCGGCAGCCGAAAAGGAGCGCCTGATGAATCAGGCCGCCGCCGACCTGGCGACGGCCATGACCGCCGTCTCCGAGGCCCTCACCCTGGTGGAGAACGCCCCCAAGGGGAAGGGCTCCGCAGCCGACATCATGGCCATGAAAGCCGACGTGGCAGGTCTGGAAGCGGCTCTGGCCGAGGTTCAGCCCCTGATCGACGGCGGCGACTATGTCGGCGCATCGGAAAAAGCCCTCGCCATCGGCGAGAAGGCTTCGGCCCTCTCGGCCGAGATCAAGGCGGCCATGGAGAAACTGGCGGCCGTCAAGGCCAAGAAGAAGTAGGGATGGCGCGTTGAAACTCCGTTACGGGCAGGCGATTCTGCTGTTGGTGTTGCTTGCCGCGTGCGGTGGATGCAGGGAAAAGCCGGTTCCCCCGGAGATCGACCTGGCCTGGCGCCAGGAGAAGGATCTCCGGGGGGCCGGCGCTTCCGTTTATGCGCCCCAGGCCCACCGGCAGTACCAGGATGAACTCGCGGCGGCCAGGGTGCTCCTCGAAGGCGAAAGGGGCCGGTTCTTCCGTTTCGGGAATGACGATGCCCTGGCCCGGACCTTCCGGGACGTCCTGGTGCGGGGAGAGCACCTCGCCGAGCAGGTGCGTCTGGCCCGGGAGGCCG
Organism: Desulfuromonadales bacterium; assembly: GCA_041598955.1. Classification (GTDB taxonomy): domain Bacteria; phylum Desulfobacterota; class Desulfuromonadia; order Desulfuromonadales; family JBFHXN01; genus JBFHXN01. The sequence continues at coordinate 1,200 of JBFHXN010000225.1, forward strand.
AGGCGGCGGCCATCGTCGCCCGGATGCAGACCCTCCGGGAACAGCTCGGGATATTGAGGGACCTGTCGGGAAGTCTGAAGGATCGCCGCCTGGCAACCCGGCGGCTCGTTCAGGCCGAGATACGGCTGAACGAAGCAGGCCGACACGCCGCCGCGGGCAGGCCCGGGGAGGCCCTCGACCGCCTGGAGGTCGTCGGGGAGGATGTCCGGGCCGTTCTGGCCTCGGCTCGTCCCCTGGTGGCCCGCTTCGCGGATCCGGGGGAAATCGACCGGTGGCGCCGGATGGTCGCCGAGGCCGTCGAGGAGTCCCGGCGAAGGGGTTCGGCGCTGCTTGTGGTCTCCAAGGTGGAGCGGCGACTCATCTGGTACCGCCGCGGCGAGAAGGTCTCGACCTTCGGTGTCGGCATGGGTTTCAATTTTCTGACCCCCAAGCTCCACGCGGGGGACAAGGCGACCCCCGAAGGGCTCTACCGGGTCAAGCTGAAAAACGCCCGGAGCAAATTCTACCGGGCCCTGCTTCTCGATTACCCCAACGATGCCGACCGTCGCCGCTTCGCCTCGGCCCGACGCTCCGGCGCCCTCCCGGACCGGGTCGGCATCGGCAGCCTGATCGAGATCCACGGAGGGGGCAAGCAGGGGATGACCGACGGCTGCGTCGCCCTGGACAACCGCGACATGGCCCTTCTCTTTGAGCAGATCGAGGTCGGGACTCCGGTCCTGATCGTCGGCACGACAGACCATGACAATTTCATATCATCGACTCTCCGCCAGCTCCCTTAGGGGAATCCGCCAAAACCGCTTTCTCCGCCCCTCATCCCCCCGGGGCCCGAGGCGCCGGGTGAGACTCGCCCTTGTGGCGGTCGTTGCGGGCCTGCTCCTGTCGGGTTTCTACGGCCTGCTCCGTCCCCTCTTCGGGGGGGAAGCGAAGGAGAAAGAAGCCCCTCCGCCGGCCCAGGCGGTCTCGGGGCCGGCCAGGATTCCCGCCAGGATTTCTCCCGCCGTCGCCCGCCTGCGGGCCGCCAATGCCAGCCTTTCCCGTCAGATCAAGGCCCAGGCCCCCCAGGGGGAATACGCGGTCATCGACACGGCGGGCAACCGGGTCTACCTGCGCCGGGGGGAGGAGACCCTGGTCGAGATGGTCGCCTCCTGCGGCAGCGGCAACATCCTCGAAGACCCCAAGACCGGACGGAGCTGGGTTTTCGATACGCCCCGGGGAGAGTTCCGGATCGAATCCAAGCTGACCGATCCCGTCTGGATGAAGCCCGACTGGGCCTTCATCGAAGAGGGGGAGGAGATACCCGGCAGACCGGGGGACAGGGCCGAGCCGGGGATGATGGGGGATTACGCCCTCGGAATCGGAAAGGGGTACTTCATCCACGGTACCCTCTACAAGAGGATGCTCGGCCGCAACGTCTCCCACGGCTGCGTGCGTCTCGGCGACGGCGACCTGGAGCGCCTCTACAACACCCTCCCCATCGGTGCCCGGGTGATCATCTTCTGAGGGGCCGATGGAAATCGCCCTGCCCAACGGAGTCCTGGTGAGTCTGCCGATGCGCATCCTCTATTTTCTACTGCTTCCCGCCCTGCTTTCGACCCCGGCCCTCGCCGACGAGGAGGCCGATCTTCAGGCGGACAACCGCCTGTTCCAGATCGAGCTGCGCCAGGCGCGGGCCGACCGGCTCTACGTCCTGCTCGATCTTCGGGAGAGGGCGGTCTCCCTCAAGTCGAGCGGGGTGACCTTGAAGCGGATGGCCATTCTGGATGAACGGGTGCGGGGGGCGTATCCCGAGCCGAAGCTGCGGCAGATGGTGAAGAAGAAGTCCGCCCGCCCCCCCCGAAGGCAGGAGGTCCGGATCCAAAACGGCGAGGAGGAGGCGAGGCCCCTGAGGCCGTCGGCCCCCCCGCAGGAGATGGAGCTTCAGGCCCTGGAGCTGGAGCAGATGCCGGGGCGCTACCGGCTGGTCCTGGATGACGGGACGCTGATCTCGGTGAGATCCGAAGGGCCCGGCTTCTGGGCCGCCCTGGGAAGGGGATGGAGCGATTTCTGGGGGGGGATCGGCCGGCTGGGAAGGGGAAGCTGGAATCTGCTGACGGGGCGCAGGCAGACCGAGGTGGTCCTCACCCTCTCCCTGCAGGATGCCAGGCAGCTCTACTGGTCCTTCGCCGAAGGGGCAGCCTGCCTGATCCGCACTCCCTCCACGCAGGACAAGTAGAGGGTCGCTTCAACGCAGGTGGCAAGGGACGAATAGCGGAAATTCCGGGAATTCGAAAACCGAGTTTCTCAACATGCTGAGGGGGCCTCCGCAAGGGGGGCCCCTTTTTTTTACGGGACTATAACCCAAAAACAGGTTCATTTTGCCACCAAGTCACCAAGGCGCCAAGAAGAGCTCTCTGGTCAGGCAAAATCAATAACTCGTTGGGTTTTCCCTGTGAATCAGATGTTTCCTTGGCATTTCCTTGGTGACTTTGTGTCTTGGTGGCCAACCTTCGTTTGGGTTATAAAACCGTTTTTTTATCAGAGGGATGCGGACAAGGACCGCCAGTCAGGGAGGGGGCTTAGCAGATGCGCGGGAGCTGCTCCCCGGCCAGCATCTCGATGGCCCGCAGACCGCCGATGGCGGTGCGCAGGGTGACCCGTCCGCTGCCGGCCGAGGCGACCTCTCCGATGCAGACGGCCTCTCCCCCCAGGGGGTGGGCGGTCATGGCGGAGAGGACCCGGTCGGCGGCCTCGGGGGCCACCAGGGCGAGGAGCTTCCCCTCGTTGGCCACGTAGAGGGGATCGAGGCCGAGGATGGCGCAGGCGGCGGCGACGGGATCCCGCACCGGCAGGGAGCTTTCTTCCAGGAGGAGGTCGACCCGGGACTGCCGGGCGATTTCCTTGAGGGTGGTGGCCACCCCCCCCCGGGTCGGGTCGCGCAGGACGTGCACCGCCGGACCTCCGGCGGCGAGGATCGTCTCGACCAGCCCGTTCAGGGGGGCGCTGTCGCTGCGGATGTCGGTCTCGAGTTCCAGCTCCTCCCGGCTGGCGAGGACCGCCATGCCGTGGTCCCCGAGGGGCCCGTTGATGAGGACTTTGTCGCCGGGGCGGGCTCCGCTCCCCCGGATGTCGAGGTCGTGCTCGAGAACGCCGATCCCCGAGGTGTTGATGAAGATGCGGTCGGCTTTTCCCCGGGGGACGACCTTGGTGTCGCCGGTGACGATGGCGACTCCGGCCGCCAGGGCGGCCGATCGCATCGCTTCGAGGATCCTCCTCAGGTCGGCGACGGGAAGCCCCTCCTCCAGGATCAGCCCCACGGAAATGGCCAGGGGGCGGGCCCCGGCCATGGCCAGGTCGTTGACGGTGCCGTTGATGGCGAGGTCACCGATGTTGCCGCCGGGGAAGAAGATGGGGTCGACCACGTAGCTGTCGGTGGTGAAGGCGAGTCGCCCCCCAGCGGGGGGAAGGACCGCTGCGTCGTTCTGGTCGCCGGGGCCGATCCCCGAGAGGATCGGGACGATGAGCTCATCGAGGAGCCGATGGCTCAGGGTGCCGCCGCTGCCGTGGCCGAGGAGAATGATGTCGGAGTTCAAGGGGGCTCCCGCTGGAGGGTCGGAAAGGTGTCGGATTACTCGATTCCGTACTTGTACGCCGCGGCGCAGGTCCCCTCGGTAGAGACCATGCAGGCTCCCACGGGGGCCTCGGGGGTGCAGGCGCCGCGGAAGAGGGGGCAGTCGG
>JBFHXN010000226.1:0-4911 GCA_041598955.1 Desulfuromonadales bacterium
GGCCGGCTCCGCCTTTTGATCAATCCGGCCTTCCCCGCCGGGGACTTTCCCCGGCACCCCAGTCAAGGAGGAGAGGTCATGAAGCTCACCCGCAGAAAGTTCCTGCAGGCTTCGGCCGCCACCGGCGGCGTTCTGCTGGCAGGCTGCGCCGGCCGGCGACCGGCCGGAAACGCCCTGGAGGAGGCCGTAGCCGCCCCCAAGGCCCCCGGCGCCGGAGAATGGAAGCCGACCACCTGCCAGGGGTGTACCAGCTGGTGCCCCGCCGAGGCCTTCGTCCAGGAGGGCCGGGTGGTCAAGGTGCGGGGCAACCAGAAGAGCAAGGCCAACGACGGCTACCTCTGCCCCCGGGGGCACATGTCCATCGCCCAGATGTACGACCCAGACCGGGTGAAGGTGCCGATGAAACGCACCAACCCGAAAAAAGGTCGCGGAGAGGACCCGAAATTCGTCCCCATCAGCTGGGACGAGGCCCTCGACACCATCGCCGACCGGATGATCGCCCTGCGCCAGGCCGGGGAGCCCCAGAAGTTCATGCTCATGCGGGGGCGCTACACCTACTGCCGCGACGTCCTCTACGACGCCGTTCCCAAGATCTTCGGCTCCCCCAACAACATCTCCCACAGCGCCATCTGCGCCGAGGCGGAGAAGTTCGGCGCCTACTACACCGAGGGGTACTGGGACTACCGGGACTACGACCTGGAGAACACCCGTTACGTGCTGATGTTCGGAGGAGACCCCATCGCCTCCAACCGGCAGGTTCCCCATGCCATCCACATGTGGGGCAAGGTCCTCGACCAGGCGACCGTCGCCGTCGTCGACCCCCGCCTCTCCGCCACCGCTTCCAAGGCCCACGAGTGGCTTCCGGTCAAGCCCGGCGAGGACGGCGCCCTGGCCGTGGCCATGGCCCACGTCATCCTCACCGAGGGGCTCTGGAGCCGGGAGCTCGTCGGTGACTTCAAGGACGGCGTCAACCGCTTCAAGGCCGGAAAGGCCGTCGACGAGGCCCTCTTCGAGGAGAAGAACACCAACGGCGTCGTCCGGTGGTGGAACCTCGAACTCAAGGACCGCACCCCCGAGTGGGCGGAAAAGGTCTGCCTGATCCCCGCCGCCCAGATCCGCCGCGTGGCCCTCGGCTTCGCCAAGGCGGCCCCGAAGTCCATGTGCTGGATGTCGCCGGGCGCTGCCATGCAAGTGCGGGGAGCCTACGCCGCCTTCGCCGCCCATGCCCTGAACGGCCTGGTCGGCTCCGTCGACAGCGAGGGGGGAACGCTGCAGAAGATGAAGGCCCCCTACAGCCACATCCCCCTCTACGACGAGAAGTTCAAGCCCTACGTGGACGAGATCGCCGAAAAGGGGCTCAAGCACAAGAAGATCGACCAGCGGGGCACCAAGGAGTTCCCGGCACTGAATGAGGGGAAGTCGGGGGGCGGGGTCGTCACCAACCGCGCGGCCGACGGCATCCTCGAGGAGAACCCCTACGACATCAAGGTCGCCATCGGCTACTGGAACAACTTCACCTTCTCCTGCACCGGCGCCGACCGCTGGGAGAGGGCTTTCGAGAAAATCCCCTTCCTGGTCCACATCACCACCAACCCGGCGGAGATGACCTGGTACGCCGACGTCGTGCTGCCGGCCGCCTTTCACAAGTTCGAGCGGCTCGCCTTTCTCCCCAGCAAGGCCAATCGCACCAGCTACCTCACCCTCCTCCAGCCGGTGGTCAAGAGGATGTGGGACGTGCGGGCCGACGAGACCGAGATCTCCTGGCTCCTCGCCGAGAAGCTGAAGAAAAAGGGTTTCCCCAACCTCTTGGACTATTTCCAGAAGGAGTGCAAGGATCCCGAGACCGGCAAGGAGCCGACCAACGCCGACGAGTTCACCCTCTACACGGTGAAGCTGATGACCCGGAATTTCTGGGATCCGGCCAAGTACAGCGACGGCGACAAGTTCGCAGGCTGGGAGGAGTTCCGCAAAGCCGGGGTCTGGAACTCGAGCGCCTACCCCTTCCGCAAGAAGTGGGGGAAGTGGAAGACCAAGACGGGCAAGTTCGAGTTCTACAGCGAGACGCTGAAAGAGGCCCTGGGCGGCCACGCCGAAAAACACAAGACCACCGTGGACGACATCCTCGAGACGACCAAGTACACCGCCCGGGGGGAGATCGCCTTCGTCCCCCACTGGGAGCCGGCCTTCCGCTGGGGGGACGAGAAGGAATTCCCCTTCGTCTTCACCGAGTACCGCTCCCGTCTCAACCGGGAGGCGCGCTCGGCCAACCTGCACAGCTACCACGAGTTCAAGAAGGTCGACCCGGGAGACCAGAGCTGGGGGGACGTACTGCGGGTGAACCCGGCGGATGCCGGGCCCCTCGGCCTCAAGGAAGGCGACCGGGTCAGGGTCGTCTCTCCCGCCGGCGAGCTGGAGGCCACCGCCGTGCTCTGGGAGGGGATCCGTCCCGGCACGGTGAGCAAATGCTTCGGCCAGGGGCACTGGGCCTACGGGCGCATCGCTTCCCTGGAGTTCGGCAAGAAGCCCCGGGGAGGCAGCAACAACCACCTGATGCCGGCCGACTACGACCGGCTGAGCGGCTCCACCGCCCGCCACGGCGGGGTGACCCGGGTGAAGATCGTCAAACTCTAGTCCGTTCCGGGCCCACGGCCCGACAGGAGATAAGCGATGCCGAAAAAATACGGAATGGTCATCGACCTGCACCAGTGCGTCGGCTGCGGAGCCTGCGCCCTGGGCTGCAAGAATGAAAACAACACCCGGGAGAGCGGCAGCGGACAGAGCTTCAACTGGGCCGACTTCGTCATGAAGACGGAGGGGAAATTCCCCGAAACCCGCTACACCCAGCTCCCCGTGCTCTGCAACCACTGCTCCGACGCCTTCTGCGTGGAGGCCTGTCCCGTCACCCCCAAGGCGATGTTCAAGGCCGACGACAACACCACCCTGGTCAACCAGAAGCGCTGCATCGGGTGCCGGCGCTGCCAGGAAGCCTGCCCCTACAGCAGCCTGGAGCTGGGCGATGCCGCAAGGCGCGGGGATGCCTCCAGCGTCATCAGCTTCAACTTCCCGGGGCAGGAGACCCAGCCCTTCTGGGCCGGCAGGGAGGCCCTGATCAAGGGGTGCACCTCTTCCCCCGCCGAGACGGCCAAAAAGGCGGGGAGCCTCCCCCCCGACCAGAACATCTACGACTCGGGAGACTACAAGCCCGTGCGCCGGGCGGGAGTGGTGGAGAAATGCATCCTCTGCCACCACCGCATCACCCACGGCCTGCTGCCGGCCTGCGTCGACGCCTGCCCGGCCAAGGCCAGGATCTTCGGGGATCTCAACGACCCCCAGAGCGAGATCAGCCAGGCCCTGAAAAAGCACAAGGCCTTCCGCCACAAGGAAGAGGCGGGGACGGAGCCCAACGTCTATTACATCCGCAGCTACGACGACCCGACCGTCTGAGCCCTATCGGATTGCAGGCGAGGGGTGGGCACCGTCCCCCCCCTCGCCTTCTTTTTCACCGGAGACCCACCCCATGCCCCTCGCTTCGACCAGGACCGAACCGCCCCGGACCGCCGACCTGGCCCGGGAGGATTTCGCCCGCCTGCTCTGCGCAGGCTTCTATCAGCCGGAAGTTCTCTTTGCCGAGGAGCGGGTCTTCGAGCGGCTCGCGGAGGCCGCGGCCCTCTTCTCCCCGGAGCTGGAAAACCTCGCCCGCCCCCTGGCCGGCGAATTCTCGGCGCCCCCCCTCTCCGAGCTCCTTCTCGACTACAGCCGGCTCTTCCTCGGCCCCTTCGACATCCTCGCCCGCCCCTACGGCTCGGTCTACCTCGACGGCGAGAAGGTGGTCATGGGCCCCTCGACGGCGGCCCTCCAGGAGCTCTTCAACCAGGGGGGGTTCACCCTGGCCGAAGATTTCCGCGAACTCCCCGACCACGTGGCGGCGGAGCTGGAGTTTCTCTACCGCCTCATCTTCCAGGAAAACGAGGCCCGTGCCACCGGGGACACCGAAGCCCTGGGTCGCACCCTGGCCCTGAAGGAGTCTCTCCTGAGGGATCATCTCGGGGCCTGGATAGCCCCCTTCGCCTCGGCCATCCGCTCCGGTGCCGCCACCCCCTTCTACCGTCGCCTCGCCGATCTCACCGAGGCCTTTCTCTCCCGCGAGAGGGCCCTGCTCTCCGGGGACGAGCCTGACTGATCCGTCCCCGGAACGGGAATCGCCATGATCTCCCTCCCCGCCAGCCTCGAACGCCTCGCCCCACCGCCCGGACCGCGGATCGAGGCTGAGCTCTGCGTACGGCGCCGCCTTCCCGAGGCGAGCTGCCGCCGCTGCGCCGAATCCTGCCCCCGGGGGGCGATCACCCTCGGCCGTCAGCCGGCCATCGACCCGGCCCTCTGCACCGGCTGCCTTCTCTGCTCCGCCCGCTGTCCGACGGGAGCCCTCCCACCAGCGGGAGGCGGCCTCGTCGGGCTCCTCCCCCACCTTGAAACCCTCCCCGCTCCCGTTCTCGGGTGCCGCCGCTCCGCTCTGGAGGCCCATGCCCGGGTCGACTGCCTTGGGCTGTTGGCATCGGTCGAAACCCTGCTCCTGCTCGCCCTTCGCCTCCCCCGGGTGGCGACCCTCAACCTCGCCGCCTGCCGGGGGTGCGAAAACGCCCCCGCGATCCACAAATTGAAAACTGCCCTGGAACCGTTCAGCCGAACCCGGTTCGGGGCACGAATCCGGCTGGCCGAAGCCCCTGGGGATCTCCGCTTTGAAGAGGAGCGGATCACCCGTCGCTCCTTCTTCGACCGGTTGCGCATCAGACCCGCCAGGGCAGCGGCCAACCTTCTGCAGACCCTGCAGCCCTCCGTCCGGGATGAAGAGCCGAAAGCCAAGGGGCTCCCCCCCGTTCGCGCCCACATCCTCTCCCGGCTTCCCACCCTCCC
>JBFHXN010000227.1:0-4886 GCA_041598955.1 Desulfuromonadales bacterium
CGCCGATCTGGCCTACACGGGGGGCCTGCTCCATGACACGGGCAAGGCGGTCCTCTCGACTCTTCTGAAGGGAACGCCCTCCTCCATCCTGAAGGAAATCGATGAGGGGACGCGGCAGGATTACCTGCAAGCGGAAAAAAAGCTGCTCGGGATGGATCACGCCGAAGCGGGATTCCGTCTCGCCCTTCACTGGAAGCTCCCCGCCGAGCTCCAGACCCTCATCCATCATCACCACACCCCGGCCCAGGCCGACCCCTCGCTGCGGGCCCTGACCTACGCCGTCCACCTCGGAGATGTCCTGGCCATGATGGGAGGTCTATCCACCGGCGCCGACGCGCTGCACTACGCCCTCGAGGAGGGCTATCAGGCCTTTTTCGACATCCCTCCGGCGGGGCTGATGCGCCTCATGCTCGAGGTCCAGGAGGAATTCTCCATCCTGGAAAAGGCCCTTGGGGGGAATCCGGTTACTTGACCAGTGCCTTTGTGGTGAAGACAATTTTTCACTGAACCATCCATAAACACCCGGAAAGGAAAAGACCATGAGCCGAACCATCCTGATCATCGACGACTCCAGCACCATGCGGAAAATCGTCTCCCGCTCCCTGCGCCAGGCGGGCATCGAGGCCGAAACCCTCCTCGAGGCCGGCAACGGCATCGAGGCCCTGGAGGCCCTGGCCGCCAACAAGGTCGACCTGATCCTGAGCGACATCAACATGCCCGAGATGGACGGGCTGGAATTCCTGCGGCGCAAGGCCGCCGATCCGGCGATGGCGAAAATCCCCGTGGTGATGATCACCACCGAGGCGGGGACGGAGCTCGTCGTCGAAGCCAAAAAACTGGGGGCCGCCGGCAGCATCAAAAAGCCCTTCTCCCCGGAGCAGATCGAAGAGATCGTCTCCCCCCTGCTCTGAGAAAGGCTGCTCCCATGCCTCTTCGCCAGAAACTGATCGAAGCCACCTTCGAGGTCTTCGACCTCATCGGAGGGATGGAGGTCCGCCCCGGCCCCATGCCGCCCGAAGGGGAGGTCCTCAGCTTCTCCTTCAGTGTCACGGGGATGGTGGGGCTGGTTGGCAGCCGCAAGGGGATGCTGGCCGTACACGCCTCGGAGGGGCTCGCCATGGCCCTGACCGGAAACTTTCTCGGCCTGGAGGTCAAGGAGGTCAACGAGGATGTCAAGGACGCCATCGCCGAGCTGACCAACATCCTGGCGGGCTGCGCCAAGTCGGCCCTGGTCGGCGCGGGGGAAGAGCTGCGTCTCTCCCTCCCCTCGACCCTCTCGGGGAAGGAGTACTCGCTGAGCCCTTCGCCGGGGGCCGAACGGCTGCTGGTCCCCTTCAACACCCAGGCTGGATGGCTGCTGGTGGAACTTCAGATGGAACGGGCGACCCCCTGAGACTCTCTTCCGGGAAAAGCCGAAACATGGACAGGTCATGAGCCAGAAAAACGCCATCGACAGGATACTCTCCGAGATCGGACCCCAGATCCAGGCCAAGGGGAGCGAGCTGCTCGGCCACCCCCTGCAGCTCGGTCGCCTGGAGACCGGAACCTTTTTGGCCGGGGAACTCCAAAACCCTCCGACCCGGGTCCTCTGCTACCTCGAAGTAGAGGGCTTCGCCACGGGAACGGCCTATCTCGGCATAGGCCTCTCCGACGCCGTCCGGCTCGGGGGAACCCTGGTCATGCTCCCGGGCGAGGAGCTCGAGAAGCGCGCAGGGGGGGAGGACTTCGACGGCGAGGAAGCCGACGCCTATGGCGAAATCGCCAACATCATCTCCGGGGTTATCAACACGGTTTTCGCCCGCGAGCCCGAGAGAACGTACCACTTCAAGAAGACCAGGATCGAGGCTTTGGGAGGGAGCGGTGGAGGGGCACCCGCCAGGGAGACCGGAAGCGATCTGCTCTACCGGGCTGCCTGGCCCATGACCCTGGCTGGGAAACGGCTCGGAGCCCTCGAGCTGCTCCTCCCGGGTCCCCTCTTCGGGCTGGAGCTGACCCCACCGGCGGCCCAGGCCGAAAATGAGGCCCGATCCGCAGGCAGGCAGGCACCGGCAACGCCCCTTGCCGGGACACCCCGGATCCCCCTGGTTCTCATCTGCGCCGAGAGCGCGGAGGAGGCACGCCCCTTCAGCGAGGCACTGGGGAAGGAGCGATGGAACTGTCAGATCTTCGATTTTCAGGGGGATCTGCGCAGGGAGGTGGGGGAGAGCGCCCTCGGGGGGATCGTGCTGGTGCTGCGGGAGACCAACGACCGGGGGCTTTCCCGGGCGATCAAGATTCTCTCGGCCGTTCGGGAAAAGGTTCCCCTGCTGGCCGCCGGGTCCCAGTGGACGCGGCGCAGCGTGCTGCAGGCCCTGCGCTTCGGGGCCTCCGACATCCTGGTGACCCCCGCATCGGCGGGGGAAATCGAGGCCAAGGTCGGGGAGTTGCTGAAGGAAAAGAAAGGGGGCTAGGGCCCCCCAGGGGGGAAAGGGGTTTCCGTCAGCCGGCAACCCGCTCGGGGAAGGCGGCTTCGAGCCCCTTTTTCTTGATTTTCTCGATGAGGGTGGTTCGTTTGAGGCCGAGCAGGCGCGCGGCCTCTTTCTTGTTTCCATCGGCCACGGTCATGGCCTGGACAATCAGCCGGTCTTCGAAATCGCTGATCAGTGCGTTGAAGTCGACCCCCTCCTTCTGCCAGGGGAGGCTCTCCGCGGCGGGAGTGATGACCGCTCCCCCTTCTCCGCCGGCCGTCGCAAGCCCCGCCATCCGCTCCTGAATGGAGACCCCCGCCGGAGTCGACTCGAAGTCGGCCTCCTCATCCTCCAGATAGGCCCTGTATTTCTCCGGAAGCTCTTCCAGGTCGACCTCCATCCCCCCGCAGAGGATGGCCATGCGCTGCACCAGGTTCTCCAGCTCCCGCACGTTGCCCGGCCAGGGATATTCGACCAGGGCCTGAAGGGCCGACGGGGTGAATCCCTTGAGGGGCTGCTTCTTGTTGCGGTTGAAGACCTGGACGAACTTCTCGATCAGCAGGGGGATATCCTCCACCCGCTGGCGCAGGGGAGGGATGGTGATGGGAACGACGCTCAGCCGGTAATAGAGGTCCTCCCGGAACCCCCCGTCGGCCACCAGGCGCTCCAGGTTCCGGTGGGTGGCCGCCACCACCCTCACGTCGGCCGGCACCGGCTTCACCCCGCCGACGGGCTCGAACTCCTTCTCCTGGAGCACCCGCAGCAGCTTGGCCTGCAGGGTCGGCTTCATGTCGCCGATCTCGTCGAGAAAGAGGGTTCCCCCTTCGGCGTACTGGATGCGGCCGACCTTCGACTGGGTCGCCCCGGTGAAGGCCCCCTTGACGTAGCCGAAGAGCTCCGACTCCAGGAGCTCATCGGGGATGGCGGCGCAGTTGACGGGGACGAAATTCTTCCCCCGGCGGGGGCTGTGGGCGTGGATGGCCCGGGCCACAAGCTCCTTGCCCGTGCCGCTCTCCCCATAGACGAGAACGGTGCTCTGGGCGTCCTCGGCCACCTTGTCGAGCATGCCGAAGAGCTTCTGCATCCGGGGCGCCTTGCCGAGAATCCCGTGGAACCCTTCGCTCTTGCGGATCTTGGGGGCCCGGCTCTCCCGGTAGGTCTGCAGGTCGTGGAAATTGAGCCCCCGGGCCACGGCGATGACCCCCTCGGCGAAATCGTAGGGGGCTCCGACGTGGAAGAAGACCCCCAGCTTGAGGGCCTCGACCACCATCTCCTGCTCTCCGCGGGGGATGGCGGCGATGGTCACCACCGTCGGATGGTCCCGGTGCACCTTTTTGATCAGGTCGAGGCCGTCGCGCCCCGATCCGGAGAGATCGGTCAGCAGCAGAGAGATCTGGTCGGTGGCTAGAATCTCCAGAGCCTCCTCGTCGTTTTTCGCCTCCAGAACGATGCACTCCACCTTCTTGCGCAGGGTGACGGCGAGCCCCTCCCGCTCCCGGGCGGGGCCGTCGACCAGCAGCACGGTGCGCATCCCCTCACTCATGGCGCCACTCCTCGGCCAGGCCGGGGGAATGAATCCCTTCGGACACCCGGGGCATGAAGACCGGAGCGATGAAGAGGTCGCGGAACAGGGGCAGGGCGCTGGCGGGACGGTCGATCATGCGGGGGATCTCCTGTGAACTTTTTCAGAGCGCCTAGTTGGACACCAGCTCTTCCAGGTTGCGCTTCTTGACCTTCTCGGACAAGGTGGTCCTCTTCAGCCCCAGCAGTTTGGCCGCTTCCTTCTTGTTCCCCCGGGTGCGCTCCAGGGCCTGGAGGATCAGACGATCCTCGAACTCGGCCACCAGGGAGTTGAAATCGATCTCTCCATCCTGCCAGTCCTCGGTGGGGGGAGAGACGGACGGGGCGGCCGCCGAGGAAGTCGCCGCAGCGCGACTTCCGGAGATTTTGGGCGGGAGATCCGCCGGGGTGACCATCTTGCCTCCGTGCAGAACCGTCATCTGCTGGATGAGGTTTTCCAGCTCCCGCACGTTTCCCGGCCAGCCGTAGTTCATCAGGACCTGCATCGACTCGGGAGCGAACCCCTGGAAGACCTCCCGCTTCTCCCGGTTGTAGACCTGCCGGAACTTCTCGATGAGCATCGGAAGATCCTCCCGGCGCTCCCGCAGGGGGGGGATGGAGAGGGGGATGACATTGAGCCTGTAGAAGAGATCCTCCCGGAAGTTCCCCTGGGCCACGGCCTTTTCCAGGTTGCGGTGGGTGGCGGCCACCACCCTCACGTCGATGGGGATCGGCTTCACGCCGCCGACGGGCTCGAACTCCTTCTCCTGCAGCACCCGCAGCAGCTTGGCCTGCAGATCGCCTCTCATGTCGCCGATCTCGTCGAGAAAGAGGGTCCCTCCTTCGGCGTACTGGATCCGGCCGATCTTCGACTGGGTC
>JBFHXN010000228.1:0-4846 GCA_041598955.1 Desulfuromonadales bacterium
CCCACGGGGAGGCCGAGCTCCCGGATCATGTCGATCAGCACCACGTCCTCGATGCTGAAGGAGCAGGCCAGGGAGACCGGGCCCCCGGCCCGCTTCACGCCGAGGCTCAGGATTTGATGCGGGGTGAGGGCCGGGGAGGTGACCTCAGGGCGGATCTGTTGGGCGGCATTCGACATGGCTTTCTCTCCGCGGGTCAGATGATGTACTCGGGTTGACGCCGCTCCCGGCCGAAGGGGATGCGGTTCCAGGTCCGTTCGTGAAGGAAGTAGACGAAGATCTTGATCAGGGTGTCGACAAGGCCCACGGCCGCCGCCACCTTGATTTCCCCCAGGACGATGAAGACGACCAGGGTGGTGGTCAATGTTCCCACGATCCTGTAGGAAATGGCCTTGGCGATGCTGCGGCGGTGCGACTCCATGTTCTGTTTCCCTCCGGCTGGCGTCAGCTTTGTAGTGACTGTGGAAACAACACTACACAAAACCTACCCAATGAGTCAAGAATAAAAAAACAAAAAATAACACTCTCCAAACGGTTTTTATGATTTTAGAAAAGTACGGTTCTTTGGTGATAAATTGAGATGTTCGAAATCAACTGATAATACAATAGGTTTCAGTTGTCTCAGGAGGGCGGAGAAGGTGACGGGATCTTCGGGAGGGATTTGCGCTGCGGAGTTCCGGGGTATATAATGGGGGTGGAAAAAGACTTTCCGGGAAGCCCCCCAAGGCTTCCCCTTTTGCCCTGGATGACTTTCCCTCCTGGTCTCCAGGGTTTTTTTTGCCCGAACGCAAACGGCCGCCCGGAAAAGGGGCGGCCGTTTGCGTTCGGACAGTGGATGAGGCTGGTCAGGAGCGCTTCCGGGCCTCCGGTGCTTCGTTTTCTCCCCCGGCCAGGCGGGCGAAGGTGTATCCCTGGAGGATCTTGCTCATCTCTCCCCGGATTTCCCTCCAGGCCCCGTGAACGGAACAGAAAATGTCGCGATCGCAGGCGCCCGGGCGGGCGAGGCACTGGTTGAGGGTGAGAGGGCCCTCCTCGGCCTCGAGGACATCCAGCAGGGTGATTTCGCCCGGATTCTTGAGCAGGTAGAAGCCGCCGCCGACACCCCGCTGGGAGCCGACGATGCCGGCCCTGATCAGGGGCTGGAGGATCTTGGTGAGAAAGGCGGGGGTGATCTCCTGGTCGCGGCAGATGTCCTTCTTGAGGACGATCTCCCCGGGTTTATGACGGGAGAGGTGGAGCAGGGCGCGAATGGCATATTCGGTGGCGCGAGTGATGACCAAGAAGAATCTCCCAATGTGGAGTTGAAAGGTTATAAATAAACGTTCGCCGGGCAATTGTCAATCGGGTCCAGGGGGCCAGGGGGGCGAGGGCGCCAGGGGAGCCCGGGGGCAGGAAGTCCCACCCCCTTGTTGCATTCGCAATGGCTAACGCTACACTGACAAAATTGTCATCCCCCAGGAGGCCAGCAGACACAGAAAGAAGGAGGCAGACATGAACAGGGCAGCGATCGGATTATTGACCCTGGCCGCCGGGCTGGTACTTGCCCTGCCGGCCGCAGCCGCCGACTATGTCGGTTCGGAGAAGTGCTTCACCTGCCACAAGGACCAGTTCAACCTCTGGCAGGCTTCCGGGCATCCCTGGAAGCTGCGCAAGGCCGAAAAGGCCCGCTACGCCATGCTCCCCCTTCCCCCGGGGTATGCCTGGAGCGATCTCTCCTACGTCATCGGCGGGGCGACCAAGAAGGCCCGCTATATCGACAAGCAGGGGTACATCGTCACTACCGCCAAGGACGGCTCCGAGGCGAAGACCCAGTACAACCTCGAGGACGGCTCCTGGTCCTTCTATCACAAGGGGGAGAAGAAACCCTACGACTGCGGCCCCTGCCACATGACCGCCTACAAGAAGGAAGGCAACCAGGACAAGCTTCCGGGGATGATCGGGACCTGGGCCGAGGACGGCATCGGCTGCGAGGAGTGCCACGGGCCCGGATCGGACCACGTGAAGAAGCCCTCCAAGAAGAACGTGAAAATCGACAGGAGCGCCGAGGCCTGCGGCAAGTGCCACCAGCGAGGGGGGATCAACGACAAGATCATCGCCAAGGGCTCCTTCGCCCAGCACCATGAGCAGGTCAACGAACTGCTGGCCGGGGCCAAGGCGAAAATGGCCTGTACCGACTGCCACAATCCCCATGCCCGGGCCGATGTGATCCGCACCGACTGCGCTTCCTGCCATGCGGAGGTGGCCAGGACCTATGCCGCCGGGGTGCATGGAAAGGCAGGGCTGGCCTGCTTCAAGTGTCACATGCCCAAGGCCGCCAAGACCGCTATCGAAAAGAACAAATACACGGCCGACGTGCGCAGCCACGTCTTCACCATCAACATCGACCCGGCGGCGAAACTGCTTTACGAGGTGGAAAAAGAGGGCAAGAAAAGCCAGTTCATGAATGGCTACGTGACCGTCGACGAAGCCTGTCTCGGCTGCCACGGCAGCAAGGACAGGAGCTGGGCCATCAAGTACGCCAAGGGGTACCACAAGAAGTAGGTTCCCATTGCCATTCCATCTGTACAAGAGAGCGGCGGCCTCCCCCGGGGACCGCCGCTCTCCTTTTATCCCCTCGCCCCTTTCCCCTGTTCCTTGACAGACCCGGCTTCAGGGGGCATCATCGGCCCGTCCCTGCCCCTTTTCAGGAGCGACTCCATGGCTTCGGTCCCTATCTCTCCTGTGGTCGGCCGCTTCGCCCCCAGCCCGACCGGCCCTCTCCATTTCGGCTCCCTCCTGGCCGCCGTGGGGAGCTGGTGCCTGGCTCGCCAGGGGGGCGGCCGCTGGCTGCTGCGCATGGAGGACATCGACACCCCCCGGGTGGTTCCCGGGGCGGCCGAGGGAATCCTGCGCACCCTGGAGGGATTGGGGCTGCTCTGGGACGGCGAGGTGGTCTGGCAGAGCCGCAGAACCGAAGCCTACGAGGAAGCGGTCCGAAGGCTGCGGGAGAAGGGGCTGGTTTTCGACTGCGGCTGCTCCCGCAGGGAGATCCTGGCCAGCGCTCCCCATCCCGGGGAGGAGGGGCCGGTCTACCCCGGCCGCTGCCGCGGCGGTCTTCCGCCGGGCCGCAAGCCCCGGGCCCTGCGGCTCCGGGTGCCGGAAGAGCCGGTCTGTTTCACCGACGGGGTCTTCGGGCCCGCCGAGCAGTACCTGATGAGCGCCGTGGGGGATTTCGTGGTGCGCCGCGCCGACGGGGTCTTCGCCTACCAACTGGCGGTGGTGGTGGACGATGCCGAAGCCGGGGTGACCCAGGTGGTGCGGGGGGAGGACCTGCTCGGTTCCACCCCGAGGCAGATCTTTCTGCACACCTGCCTCGGCACCCCCGTTCCCCGCTACATTCACCTTCCCCTGGCCCTGGGGGGGGACGGCGAGAAGCTCAGCAAGCGCCACGGGGCTCTTCCCGCAGAGGGAGGAGGAGAGCTGATCCGTCAGTGCCTGCTCTTTCTCGGCCAGGCCGTTCCGGAGGAGTTGGCCGGTGCGTCCCCCGCCGAACTTCTCGCCTGGGGAACGGCGCACTTCGACCTGGGGCTGGTCCCAAGGCAGGGACGGGCCTGGTCGGGAGGCTGATGAATTACGCCGGTTCGCCTCGTCTGGGTCGGGAAGGTTTCGGGTTATCCCATCCTCAGCTGGAGGAAGCTCTTCAGGTCGGGGCACTGCAGGTAGGGGTTGTTGGCTCGCTCGAAGGCGATGGTGGAGACGGGGCGGGGGCCGTAGTCGTGGCCGGGGAAGACCCGGGTCTCCGGGGGGAGGGAGGCCAGGCGCATCAGGCTTTTGTAAAGGGCTTCGGGGTCGCTTCCGGCGAGGTCGGCCCGCCCGGCGAAGGTGACGAAAAGGGTGTCGCCGGTGATCAGGGCTCCCGGCGGGTGAAGGGTGATGGAGCCGGGGGTGTGGCCCGGGGTGTGGAGTACCTGCACCTCTTCTTCCCCCAGGAGCAGCACGCTCCCCTCCTCGAGGGGGATGTCGGCGCCGGGGAGATCGAGGGGGTGTCCGGCCAGCCTGGCCCCCGTCGCGTCCAGGATGGCGTCGTTGCCGGCGCAGTGATCGCGGTGGCCGTGGGTGTTGACCAGGACCTCGATCGTCACCTCCCGATCCCGGGCCTCGGCAAGGAGGTTTTCGGGGGCGAAGGAGGGGTCGACGGCCAGCCCCTTGCGGCTCTTCGGGCAGAAGACCAGGTAGGAGAAGTTGGCCATCTCCCCGGCCGGAATTTGAACGATCTCCAGCATGCCGGGCCTCACCAGTACTGTTTCGGGGGCTCCTCGTTGCCGACCTTGCGGATCTCCCCGTCGATCACCTGAAAGACATCCCCCGAGGCCCGCACGATCCAGCGGTCCCCTTCGGCCGGGGGGAGGGGGAATTCCCGGCTCCCCAGGTAGACATCGTCGCCGTCGATCATTCCCCACCAGTCGAGGGCGCCGGTCTGCCAGATTTTGGTTTTTAGGTTGAAGGCCATGAAATCTCCTTGAGGGCCGGGGGTTGTCGGTGGCGCAATCTTAATGCAGGGGAAGGGCCCGGTCAACCGTGTCGTTCCCCTTGTGGTCGGTGGCCCCCTTCGCCTATAATTCCGGGGCAACGGCAAAAAAGCAACGGGGAAAGGGAGCCCAGCAGCCATGAAGTTCGCCAAGATGCACGGCGCCGGCAACGACTACGTCTACGTCAACGGCTTCGAGGAGGTCGTCGAGGACCCGGCCCGACTGGCGGTGGAGGTCAGCAACCGCAATTTCGGCGTCGGCTCCGACGGCCTGATCCTGATCCTCCCCTCCCAGGTCGCCGACCTGCGGATGCGCATGTTCAACGCCGACGGCAGCGAGGC
>JBFHXN010000229.1:0-4842 GCA_041598955.1 Desulfuromonadales bacterium
ACAAGAGCATACCAGGCCAGATCTGAGAGAATGTGGAAAAGATAGAAGACGGCCACCCCGGCAAACCCGGCCCGGCTGGCCACAACCAGGTATCCCAGTCCGACGGTGGCCCACCAGAGAAGGAAATAAGGGTTGGCCAGACTCACCGCCACCCCGGCGGCCAGGGGATGGAGCCCCGCCCCCTCCCCGACACCCAACTGGAGACTGAGCCGAGGCAGCCCCTTGAGCATCCCCGCCGCCAGCCAGAGCAAGAGTGCCCCCCCGACCAGGGCGATGCCGGCAAAGACCGGAGGCGCCTGAACCACCTCCCCCAATCCAAAATAGAGCAGCAGAACGACCGCCGCCTCGAGCAGGGCATGTCCGGCCACGAGCATCGGACCGGCCCAGGGGCCCCGCCGCAGCGACTCGGCGATGGTCACCGTCAGAAGGGGCCCCGGCATGATGGCGCCGGAGAGCCCGAGGGCGAAGGAGGTTCCTGCGATGGCCAGAAGGGTCACGATTCCCCATCCCAGGCCAGGGGGGGACGGTAACCCTCCAGTCCGGCCACGTAGGGGCAGTCCCCCGGCAGGGCGCCCATGGCCAGTACCTTGGGGGTAAGAGGGGTACAGACGGGTTTGCGCCGGTGGCGCTCTTCGTAGACGGTGCAGAGTCGGCTCTCGGGGTCGAGAAACTCACAGGGGGTTCCCGTGTAGGAGATCTCCCCATCGCAGTCGATTTTCTCGTAGCAGCACCGGCCGCAGCGCAGACAGCGCTCTTCCCATTCGGTCGTCGGGTCCATGAATCCATTCCTTTTCGAGGAGGCTCCACAGTATCGGAACCCCTCTTTTCGGTCAAGGGGATGGTCAGGAAAATTCCATTGACATGAATTCGGAACCGCGCTAATAATAGCGGTTCTGAGCTTCACCCAGGAAACGCCAAAGCGAGGAGGAAATCCCCATGCAGTGTCAAACCGTCCTTCCCGGTACCGAGTGTACCTTCTGGTCCAAACAAGGTTGTGTTTACAAGGAACACTCCTGCCAGAACACCATCGAAGAATGCGAGGGTTGCGATCGCATCGTCGAGGGGACCATTGGCAAGGTCTGCTCTGCGGCACCGGAGCCCAAGATGAAATGGGCTGCCGGGCTGTGCAACTTCGCCACCCACCGCAAGATCGAGCTCAAGACCGTCGATGCGAAGGTCAACCCGCTCAAGGCCTCCAAAAAAGCCTCCGCGAAGAAGAAATAACTCTCTTCAGGGCGGCACCGAAAGACAAAAGGGCAGACGAGTCATCGTCTGCCCTTTTCTTTTCTCAAAACCTCCCGGATGCCCGACACATGATCCCCGCAGGGTCACGGAGAAAAGTCGGAAAAGCTGAACAATGTCCCTTATCCCGCCAAACGATTCTCTCTGCGGCCCGGCTCCGGCCCTTTGCGAATCTCCGTGAACGCCCTGAGACTACTGCCGCCCCGGCCTACCCAAAGAGCCAAAAGAGCAGCGGCAGCAGGAAGGCGGTCATCAGGCCGTTGAGGCCGATGGCCAGACCCGCCACCGCGCCGGCGAGGCGGTCGACCTCCAGCATCCGGGCCGTTCCGATGCCGTGGCTGGCGGTGCCGACGGCAAGCCCCATGGCCGCCGGATCCCTGACGCCGACCAGACGGCAGAATTCGGGTCCGCAGATGGCCCCCAGGCATCCCGTCAGTACCACGATGGCCGCGGTGAGAGGAGCGATGCCACCGATCTTCTCGACGATGCCGATGGCGATGGGGGTGGTAACCGATTTGGGCGCCAGGCTCAGAACCACCTCCCGGCTCCCCCCAAGGAGCCAGGCCAGCCCAGCGGCGCTGACGATGGAGGCAAGGGCGCCCGCCAGAACCCCGAACAGGATGGGGATCTTCTTGGCGAGAATTTCGCGACGCCTGGTGTAGAGGGGGATGGCGAGGGCCACCACGGCCGGGCCGAGAAGAAAGAGGATGACATTTCCCCCGACGGCGTAAGTCGGGTAAGGGATGTCGAGGCCGAGGAGAATCAGGATGATGGCACCGATGGAGAGGGCCACCGGGTTGAAGAAGATGGAGCCGGTGCGCAGGTAGAGCTTCTGGGCCAGGGCGTAGACGGCGAGGGTGAGTGCGATTCCGAAGAGGGGGGACGCCAGAAGGTCACTCCACATGACCGCCCCCCCGGCGCTCGAGCCACCCCTCCACCCATCCGGTGACAGCCATGACCACGAAGGTGCTCACGACCATGGCCACGGAGATCGGAAGCCACTCCCTGGCGACCAGATCGAAGTAGACCATGACCCCCACCCCCGCCGGCACGAAGAGCAGCGCGAGATGGGAGAGGAGCAGCTCGGCGGCCTGCTCGACCCACTCCAGGCGCACCAGTCCGAAGACGAGGGCCGCCAGCAGCAGTCCCATGCCAAGGACGTTTCCGGGGATCGGCACCCCGGTTCCCCGGGAGATCACTTCCCCGAGAAACTGCATCGCCATAAGTATCGCCAGACCCCGGACCACGCCCCCTTCCTTTCCGTCAGATCGATGACTCCCCCTTTTCCGGGGCTGGTCAAGAAGACGCGGCCGCTAGAGCTGCTCCCGAAGACCCTCGAGCAGGAGCTTGACCTCCTCGCGCACTTCGGATGCCGCGGGGGAGCGCTCACGGGAGAGGAACTCCTCGAAAGCGGTGACGGCCTGACGCAGGTTCTCCTGGTCGAGGCAGGCGTTGCCGAGGGTGAGATAGGCGTAGGTCAGACCGGGATCGAGTCGCAGGGCCTGCCGGCACTCGGCCTCGGCGGCGCCAAGGTCCCCCGTGTCGTAGTACATTTCGGCGAGGCTGAAATGTGCCTGGGCATCCTGGGGGTCGCACTCCAGGGCCTTGCGATAGGTCGCAAGAGCCGCCTCGTTCTCCCCCTGCCCATAGAGGGCATCCCCCAGGGAGGTCAGGGCGAAGACCAGTCCGGGCTCCAGGGCCAGAGCCTTGCGGTAAGCCTCCACGGCCTGCTCCATCCGCTCCTGGTTGAAGTGGACCAGCCCGATGCTGACCCAGGCGTCGGCCTGGCGGTCGTCGATCTCCAGGATCTTCCGGTAAGCCGAGACGGCCTCCTCGGCCCGCCCCAGTTCGAAGAGCAGGTCGCCGAGGGCGAACCGCCCCTCGATGTCCGAAGGGGCGAGCTCCAGGCCCCTTCGGTAGGACTCGGCCGCCTGTTCGAGCTCCCCCTTCTCGGCCAGGGCTTCCCCGAGCAGGAAATGGCTCTCCACGTCATCGGGCGCGAGGTCCCTCAACTGTCTGAAATGTTTGGCGGCCAGGGAGAATTCCCCCTGATCCATGGCCTCTCGCCCCTGGTGGAGCAGTTCTTCGACGGTCGACATGTCTGTTGGGTTCCCTTCGGGCGCCTCGGGATCAATACCCGAGGTCCTCGTTGATCAGGCAGACCTTCAAGTCGGTGACCCTCGGGCGCCGTTCGATGATGGTGGTGATTCGGCAGATCCGGTCGGTGGAGTTGCAGTCGCTGCAGACCCCCGTGCGGGCGCAGGGGGTGTTGAAGCCGAGTCGGCGGGCATTGGGGGGACAGGCCACCTCCCGCACCCGACGCAGGCCGGCGTCCAGGTCGGAGACGATCTTGTTGGAGCCGGCCACCACAAACACTTTGCCGGGGCCGAAGGCCATGGCGCAGACCCGGTTGCCCGTGGCATCGATATTGACCAGCTGTCCCTTGAGGGTCAGGGCGTTGGTGCTGGTGAGAAAGAGGTCGCAGCTTCCCTGCCGGCGCATCACATCCAGGCGCTCCTCGGGGGTGAGGCCCGGCTTGGCGTGTACCAGAAGAGTCTTGCCGGCCTCTTCGAATCGCTCCCGAAGCTTGAGCTCCGCAAGGCTCATGGAACCTCCCAGGCCGACGGTCGATGCCCCGGAGGCTTCCCCAAGCAGGAACTCCACCGCCTCCTGCCGGCCGTCGAAGAGGGCGACGGAAAAGCCGTTTCGCTCCAGGGCCTTGGCCGCCGTCTCCATCAGCTGCCGGCGATGCCAGCGCAGGTTGTCATCCCACATGGTCGGCTCTCCGCTTCAGACAGGCCCATCCAAAGGGGCGCGATTCAGATTCTCAAGGCTCTCGAGCCCTTCGAGAAGGCCCCAGGGAGAGCTGTCGACGATGCGCACCGGCAGCCCGAGCTCCCTTTCCAGATCGACGGGGGTGAGATCGTCGAGGAGGACTTCCTCCCCCTGCCGCAGCAGCACATCGGGAAGCAGGAGGACGCCGCCGAGATCCCTCCCCTTGAGCTGGGCCAGGATGTCCCTCCCCGTCAGAAGACCGGTCACCGTGACATCCCCCCCGAAAAAGCCGTTGCGCACAGGGTGTACGGCAATGGGCACCCCGGTCTTTTCCTGAAGCCGGAGGGCGAAGACCCCGAGCTCTTTCGCGAAGGACTCCCCGGTCACCAGGGAGACCGGGGGGGCCTTCAGGGGACGGGCCTCCAAAAGGGCATCCTGCGCCTCTGAGCGGAAGAGGGGGATCAGCCCCACGCCGTTCTCCAGCTGGTCGAAACTCTCGTACTCCTCCTCCGGGGGGAAGGGGAGCCGGGCCCTGAGGTAGAGCTCGTCGGCGGCAAAGACGAATCGGGAGCCGCCCCTTTCCAGAAAGTCCCCCTGCCGGGCGTGCAGCAGGTCGATGAGTTCCCGGGCCTCTTCCTCACTCGGCACCCGCAAAGCTGGAAGACGCTTGCGGTACCCCGTCAGCCCCACCGGCACCACGGCCAGGGTGCGCACTCCCGGATGGAGTTCATAGAGGTCATCGATGGTCCGCATGAGCTCGGCGCCGTCGTTGATGCCGGGGCAGAGGACCACCTGGGTGTGGATCTCGATCCCCCCCTCGACCAG
>JBFHXN010000230.1:0-4829 GCA_041598955.1 Desulfuromonadales bacterium
GGCATTCACAGACTCCAGCCCGACCTTTTCGGCCAGGGAGGGGGAGATGCTGAGCAGACGCCAGCGCGCGCCGGGGTAGAGAGCCACCACCAGATCGGCTGCCGGCTCAGGTAGGTGGGATTTCTCAGGGGAATGGGAATCGGGGGATGTCATCGTCTCGAAATCCATGGGCAGGGCCATAATTTAACCCTTCCCCGGACGTTCTGCAAGCCACGACGACAAAAGGCCTCCCGAAAAGGGCGGCCCTGGCTGCTGAAAAACCCCCACCTGCTTCGTTCCCCTTGATCTCGTCGCTGCGACGTAGCTTTCGCTACGCCTCACTCCTCGATCTGCGGGCGCCTTGCATCTGAGGGTTTTTGAGCAGCCTTAAATACAGGTTGTCAACAAGCTGGGTCGCCTGAAAAACGCGTCCCAGGGAAAGAAGGCCGAAAAAATTGACGATTCAGCGCATCTGGTAGGGGCAGAGACCCGACTTTCCCATCCCCCCGGAGAAACTCTCCCTCAACTCCTTCTCGGGCAGGGGGCGGGCGAAGTAGTACCCCTGCATCTCCATGCACCGGCGGGCCGAGAGGAATTCCAGTTGCCTGCGGGTTTCCACCCCCTCGGCGATCACCTGAAGGTCGAGGCTCCGGGCCATGGCGATGATCGCCTCGACGATGGCCGAGTCGTTGGGGTCACCGGGGATGTCGCGGACAAAATCCTGGGCGATCTTGATGCGGTCGATGGGAAAGTTCTTCAGGTAGGCGAGGGAGGAGTAGCCGGTGCCGAAATCGTCGATGGCCAGCCGCAAACCCATCTTTTTCAACTCGGAGAGGACCTGGCTGGTCCGCTCCCCGCTCTCCATGAGAATGCTCTCGGTGAGCTCCAGCTCGAGCCAGCAGGGCTCGAGACCCGACGCCTCCAGGGCCGCCCGGACGGTTCCGACAAATCCGCTCTGCTTGAACTGCACCCCGGAGAGGTTGACCGCCACCCGCATCTGGGGAAAGCCGGCCTGCTGCCATTCCCGGCACTGGCGGCAGGCGGTCCGAAGCACCCACTCTCCGAGGGGAAGGATCAGTCCCGAATCCTCGGCCACGGGGATGAACTGGGTAGGAGGGATCAGCCCCCGGAGGGGATGCCTCCAGCGCAGAAGCGCCTCCACCCCGGTAATGCGCCCGTCCTGAAGGTCGATCTGGGGCTGGTAGCAGAGAAAGAACTCCTCCTCCCGAAGCCCCCGCCGCAGGCTCACCTCCAGTTCCATCCGCTCCCGGGCCCTCAGGTTGAGCTCCTCGGCGTAGAACTGGAAGGCGTTGCGCCCCAGATCCTTGGCGGCGTACATGGCGAGATCGGCGTGCTTGAGCAGGGTCTCGGCGTCCCGTCCGTCCTCCGGAAAAAGAGCGATCCCGATGCTGACGCTTGTGAAGATCTCCTGCTCTCCCAGACTCACGGGCCGGGAGAGGGTCTTCTGAATCTTGGCGGCCAGGGCCGAGACATCCTGGACCCCCCGAATCCCCTGGCAGAGCACCACGAACTCGTCCCCGCCCAGCCGGGCCACGGTGTCGCTGGCCCGCAGGCTCTTCCGGATGCGGCCCGCCACCTTCTTCAGAAGCTCATCCCCCAGGGAGTGCCCCAGAGTATCGTTGACCCCCTTGAACCGGTCGAGGTCGAGAAAGAGGACGGCCACCGTCTGGTCGTCCCGGCCGGCCTGGGCCAGGGCCTGCTGAAGTCGGTCCCGGAGCAGGGTGCGGTTGGGAAGCCCCGTCAGGGTATCGAAATAGGCGAGGCGCTCGATCTCCGCCTCGGCCCGCTTGCGTCCGGTGACATCCTGGAGGATGCAGTGGGTCTGCCGGAAGCGCCCCCGGTCGTCCCGGGCGATCTTTCCGTTGACCAGGACGACGATCCGCTCGCCGTCCTTGCGAAGCATGGTGAACTCGGCGTCGCTGACCCCTCCCGCCTCAATGAACCTGGGAAAGGCCTCCCGGAGCAGGTCCCTGCTCTCGGGGGGCATGAACTCACCGACCCATCGACCCAGGATCTCTTTTCGGTCATAACCGAGCAGATCGAGGAGGGCCTGGTTCACCTCGAGGAAGCACGCCTCGCCGTCGAGGGACTGGTAGCCCAGGGGGGCCTTTTCGTAGAGGAGCCGGAAGCGCTCCTCGCTCTGCCTCAGGGCCTCCTCGGCCGCCTTGCGGTCGGTGACGTCGCGGAAGATGCCCCGGGTCGCCACGGGCCGGCCCTCTTCGAAACTGGTGTTGCAGCTCCCCTCGACGAGGATCTTGCGCCCGTCGCGGGTGAGAAAGGAGACCTCCAGACGGCCGATCTCCTCCCCTTCAAAAAGGCTCTGCAGCTTGCCCAGGCACTGGTTTTGGCAGTCGGGATGGAGGATGTCCCGGATATTCAGTTGTCCGATCTCTTCTTCGGTGTAGCCCAGGCTCTGCCGCCAGGCCCTGTTGACGAAGAGAAAACGTCCATCGGGGGCGACGCTCTGCACCAGGTCGTTGGCGTTCTCCAGCAGGTCGCGGAAGCGGAATTCGCTCTCTTGAAGGGCCTTCTGCATGGCCATCCGCTCGCTGATGTCGGTATAGACCAGCACCACCTTGGAGAGCTGCCCCCCCGCATCGCGCACCGGCGCCCCGACCACCTGGTAGTGACGCTCCCCGAAACGGAAGTCGGAATCGGTGGCGGGAGCGCCTCGGGCCAGAACCCTCTCGAAAACACACTTCTCCGGTGGCAGGTCCGGCTCGCAGATCACCTCCCGAAAACATTTTCCGAGGATTCGCCCGTCCTCCAGGCCGGGGAAGAACCATTCCCTGCTTTTGCCGTTGAGGGCCAGCACCCCCATCCCGTCGTCCACCACGAGGATGGCCGCCGCCGCCGACTCGAAGATGGCCCCGATCTCGTCGTTGGCCAGGGCCAGCTCCCGGTTGGTCTCCCGCAGGTGCTCCAGGACCTGGGTGAAGGAATCGGCGATGATGCCGATGGGATCGAGGGCGAAGAGGGTCTCGTCATCGAGTTCCTCGACGCGCAGGGGCAGGGTCCCCATGACGCCGAGGAGCTGATTGACCTTCTCCCGGATGTAGGCAATGGCCTCGGGCGTGTCCCCCTTGCCGCCAGTTCCTTCGATCATGTCCAGATCCTTCAATGCTGCGCTTCGATGACGATGCAGTAGTGCCCCCGCTCCTTTGTCACCTCGACCAGGTAGCCCATGTTGCGGATCGCCTCGGGAATGGTTGCCGTCGACTGCCGGTTGTCGGTGTGGATCCAAAGAACGGCCTCGCCGGCCCTCAGTTCTGCCTGGTGGCGGTTGACCTCCCGCAGGGCGGTGAGCAGGGTCGAGGGGCAGATCTGCCCGCGGATGTCGAATTCCAGCCTCTTTTCGTGATTTTCCGCCATATCGTCCTCCCCTCTCTCCTGTTCTGAAATCGATTCTAGCAGGCGATTCACCCCCGCAGCACCACCCGGACCAGCAGGCGACTTCCGAGCCAGGCCCCCGGCAGCAGGCCTGCCACAAAGAGCAGGCTCTGGAGGGCCAGGATGGGCAGGCCTCCCATCAGGTGCCAGACGTTGCATGCCGGGGCCATCCGTGCCGCCAGCCCCATGAGCATCCCCCCGGCCAGGGCCGAGAGGGCCTGGCTGAAGGGAAGGCGCGGGTGGACCCGGAATTCTCCCAGGCGCAGGGCCGAGGCGGCCGAACCGAGGACGATCCCCGAAATCAGGGGGAACTGGACCGCCGCGATGGCGTCCCACCGGGGCCCGGCCCCACCCCGCAGGGGGATCCGACTGAAGGGGGCGAGGTAATCGAGGGACTCGGCCTGGTAGTAGGCCAGGGCCGCCACGTGGCCCGGCGCCACCCACTGCTCGAGATAGGCACCCATCTTGGCGTAAGCCGTGGTGATCCCGAGGGGCATCCCGACCAGCACCCAGGAGAGCAGACCCACCCCGGTCAGAACCAGGGCCGCCAGGACCGGGTCGAGGTAGCCCTCGGCCTGTCCGGGCCGGAGCAGCTCCCCCCGGCGATGCCACCGCCAGAGGACGATCCCCGAAACCGCCAGCGCCCCCGCCACCCAGGGAAGGGGGGGGGACCCGGCCCAAAGGGGAAGGGTCAGACGTCCGCCGAAGAGAAGGGTCTTTTTCCCCAGCAGGGACCACCAGGGGTGGATCTCGGCGTAAAGGGCGCTTCCGGCCACGAGGCCGACGAAGGCCAGGGCGCTCGGCAGGCTCCCCGCTCCCATTTTGTAGAGGGTTCCCACCACGCAGCCGCCGGCCAGGACCATCCCCATCCCGAAAAGGAGCCCCCCCGCCAGGTTGATCAGGGAGGGGGGGCCGAGCAGGGGAAAGGGGTAGGGGGCCAGAAGGCCCAGGAACCTGGCCCCCTCGAACAGGGCCATGGACAAGGCGACCACCGCCACCAGCGGGCCCAGAAGGCTTGGGCGCCGGAAGAGGAAAAGGTCGCGGAACATGCCGGCCATGCAGAAGTCGGAGCGGTGCATCACGACTCCGGCGACAAGACCGAGCAGCAGCGAGACCAGGGGGATGAAAACGGGGGAGGCGGCCTGCACGGTCATGACCCCCTTTTTGACACGGGAGATGAAATGGATCGCGAACCTTGCATCCATGCATTATTCGCACCATTGAATGTTTTCCCAAGGATGCTTCTCTCCAGCCCCGCACAGATAGCCAGGGAAGGGTACGGGCCGGAAGAAGAAGCCGACTTCCGTTTGACAAGATGAGTTTTTCAGTAATAATTTTTGACACGCCTATTCCGGCCTTTCGCCGGAACATTTCCCCAAGGAGAGAACGCATGCCCCAGGAATTCGATCTGCAGAGCGCCCTGAAACTCGCCGTCCAGA
>JBFHXN010000231.1:0-4822 GCA_041598955.1 Desulfuromonadales bacterium
CCTTCTAGACGTTGATCTTCAGGATGCCCATGACCCCCAGCACGATGAGGTAGACGGCCACGGCGTAGATCTTGGCGTTTCTCGGAAGGACCAGCACCAGGATGCCGATGACCAGGGCGAGCAGGGGTTTGATCGGGATGTACATGGCGCGTCGTCTCCCAAAGAGGGGGTGAGGGGGTTTTTCGCCCCGGCGCGGAATATATCACGGGAGCCGTGGAGGCTGTCAATCGGGGGATCTTTCCCCCGGCGGCCGCCCCGGAAAAGAAAAGAGAGTGCGATGTCCGAATCGAGAGTGCCCCACCTGATCCATCGGCAGGATTACACCCCTCCGCCCTACCTGGTCGACACCGTGGAGCTGCGCTTCGACCTGGTCGCGGAGGCGACCACCGTCTCGTCCCGACTGGTCATCCGGCGCAATCCGGAGCTCGCCGGGGACGCGGGCCCCCTCGTTCTCGCCGGCCGCCGGCTCCTCCTCAAGGAAGTACGCCTCGACGGACGACCCCTCGTCCCCCCCGAGTACCTGCTCGACGAGGAGTCCCTCACCATCCCGGGGCCCCCCGGCGCTTTCGTCCTGGAGACGGAGGTGGAGATCAATCCCCTGGGCAACACGGCCCTCGAAGGGCTCTACCAGTCGAGCGGAAACTTCTGCACCCAGTGCGAGGCCGAAGGGTTCCGCAAGATCACCTTCCACCCCGACCGCCCCGACGTCCTCTCCCGCTACACCGTCACCCTGGCCGCCGACCGGGAGAGGTACCCCGTGCTCCTCTCCAACGGCAACCTGGTCAAGGAGGGGGCGCTGGACGGGGGTAGGCACTTCGCCGTCTGGGAAGACCCCTTCCCCAAGCCCTCCTACCTCTTCGCCCTGGTGGCGGGAGACCTGGTGCGCATCGCCGACGGCTTCACCACCGCCTCGGGGCGTGAGGTGGCGCTGCACCTCTACGTGGAGCAGCGCAACGCCGACAAGTGCGAGCACGCCATGCGCTCCCTGAAAAAGGCGATGACCTGGGACGAGGAGACCTTCGGTCTGGAGTACGATCTCGACATCTACATGATCGTCGCCGTCGATGATTTCAACATGGGGGCCATGGAGAACAAGGGGCTCAACGTCTTCAACTCCAAGTACGTCCTGGCCCGCCCCGACACCGCCACCGATGCCGACTACCAGGGGATCGAGGGGGTGATCGGCCACGAATATTTCCACAACTGGACGGGCAACAGGGTCACCTGCCGCGACTGGTTCCAGCTCTCCCTCAAGGAGGGGCTCACGGTCTTCCGCGACCAGGAGTTCTCCGCCGACATGACCAGCCGGGCGGTGAAACGTATCGAAGAGGTGCGGATGCTGCGCAACGGCCAGTTCCCCGAGGACGCAGGCCCCATGGCCCACCCCGTGCGCCCCGACAGCTACGCGGAGATCAACAATTTCTACACCATGACGGTCTACAACAAGGGGGCGGAGGTGATCCGCATGGTGCGGACCCTCATCGGAGCCGAGGCCTTCCGGCGGGGGCTCTCCCTCTACCTGGAGCGCAACGACGGCAAGGCGGCCACGGTGGAGGATTTCCTCTCCGCCATGGCCGAGGCCGGCGGGGTCGATCTCTCCCGGTTCGCCCTCTGGTACAGCCAGGCGGGAACCCCCCTTCTGGAGGCCGAGGGGGCCTGGGATGGGGAGGCGGGGAGCTACGCCCTCACCCTGCGCCAGTCCTGCCCCCCCACGCCGGGACAGCCGAAGAAGCGCCCCTTCCACATCCCCCTGGCCCTGGGGCTCCTCGACCGGCAGGGGAATTCCCTTCCCCTGCAGTTGGAGGGGGAGGCCGAGCCCACCCCCGGGCCGACCCGGGTGCTGGAACTCCTCCGGGAAGAGGAGCGTTTCACCTTCGTCGGCCTTTCCGCGGAACCGGTTCCCTCCCTGCTCCGGAATTTCTCGGCTCCCGTGCGGCTGCGTTTCCCCTATGCCGAGGCCGACCTCGCCTTTCTCATGGCCCGGGACGCCGACCCCTTCAACCGCTGGGAGGCCGGCCAGCAGCTCGGCTCCGGCATCCTGCTCAGGCTCGTCGCCGACCAGCAGGCCGGGCGCCCCCTTGTCCTGGAGCCCCTGTTCGTCGAGGCCTGCCGTCACCTGCTCCTCGACGGGGAGTCCGATCCGGCCCTGCGGGCCCTGGCCCTGACCCTCCCCACGGAGACCTATCTCGCCGAACAGATGGCGGTCGTCGACCCCGAGGCGATCAGCGTCGTCCGTCGCTTCGCCCGCCGGGAGCTCGGCCGGCAGCTGCGGAGGGAGCTGCTCGATGTCTACCTCGGCTGTCGCGGGGAGGGGCCCTATTCCATCGAGCCGCAGGCGGTGGGACGGCGCAGCCTCAAAAACCTCGCCCTCTTTCTCCTGTCGACCCTCGGGGAGGAAGAGTCCCTGGAGCTCTGCCGGTCCCAGTACCGGCGAGGGGAGAACATGACCGACGTCCTCGCAGCCCTTTCGGCCCTCTCGGAGCTCGACCATCCGGCCCGGGCCGAGGCCCTCGAAGACTTCTACGGGCGCTGGAAATCCGATCCCTTGGTCCTCGACAAGTGGTTTTCCCTCCAGGCCACCGCCGGCCGCCCGACAGTTCTGGAGGAGGTCCGTACCCTGCTGGGTCACCCGGCCTTCAGCCTGCGCAATCCCAACAAGGTGAGGGCCCTGCTCGGCGGCTTCGCCCACGGCAATCCCGCCGGGTTCCACAGGGCCGACGGAGAGGGCTATGCCTTTATCGGCGACCAGGTTCTCGCACTCGACCGGATCAACCCCCAGGTGACGGCCCGCCTGGTGGGGGCCTTTTCCCGCTGGAGACGCTACGACCCCTCCCGGCAGGCGCTGATGAGGGGTCAGCTCGAGCGGATCGCGGCGGCCGAGGGGCTCTCCCGGGACGTCTCCGAGGTGGTGCACAAGAGCCTTGCCTGAGAGAGATCTTTTCAAAGCGGGCTCCGTAGGGTGGAATAAGGCCCTCCAGGGCTGTTTCCACCGTTTTGGTGGGAACGCTTCGCTTATCCCACCCTACTAATCTGATTGGCCCTTCCCATGGGACCCATCGGTCCTATGGGACTCATGGAATGAAGTAAGTTGTTTTCACCCCCCACTCTTCCGAGGTGACCCGAATGAAGAAGGTCCTGATCATCGGCTGTGGCGACATCGGCCGCCGGGTGGCCCGCCTGGCCCTGGAGCAGGGGGCGGAGGTGACCGCCCTCACCCGCTCGGCGGAGCATGCCGAGGAGCTGCGGGGTCTGGGCATCGCCCCCGTCCTGGGGGACCTCGACGGGGGGCTCCCCATCGAGGGGCTCCCCACGGCCGGGGCCACGGTCTTCTACCTCGCCCCGCCCCCCGGCGGGGGGGAGAGCGACCCCCGGGTGCGGGTCTTCGGCGCCTCGGTCCTCCCCGGGGAGGAGCCGGCCAAGGTCGTCTACGTCAGCACCAGCGGGGTCTACGGCGACTGCGGCGGAGAGAGGGTGACGGAGGAGACGCCGGTCAACCCGCAGACGGCCCGGGCCCGGCGGCGCCTCGATGCCGAGAACCTCCTCCTGGAGTGGGGGCGCCACCGGAAGATCACGGTGGTAATCCTGCGGGTCACGGGCATCTACGGCCCCGGAAGGCTTCCCCGGGCCCGCCTGAGCGAGGGGCACCCGGTGCTGCGGGCGGAGGAGGCCCCCTTCACCAACCGCATCCACGCCCAGGATCTGGCCCGGATCTGCCTTGCAGCCGCCGAAAAGGGGGAGGCCGGGGAGATCTTCAACGTCAGCGACGGCGAGGCCTCCACCATGACCGAGTACTTCAACGCCGTGGCCGACGCCTGCGGCCTGCCGAGGCCCGCGCAGATCGGCCTTTCCGAGGCCCGAAAGGTGATGACCCCCCTGATGATCTCCTACCTCTCCGAGTCGCGCCGGATGGAGAACGGCAAGCTGCGGCAAAAGCTCGGGGTGAAGCTTCTCTACCCCACCCTGGCCGAGGGGCTCGCCGCCACTCTGGCGGAGGAAAAGACCTTGTCGGGTGGAGGTTCAGGGGTGTAAACTGGGCCCCCTCGGGCAGGCTGATGAAAAACGCCCGTCTGCGGCGTTGCCCTCGTCCGCGACGCTGCGACGTACCTTTCGGTACGCCTCACTTCTCGGATTTCGGGCGCCTTGCATCCGGGCATTTTTGATCAGCCACTGGAACCCAAAATCATTACAACCTTTCTTCACCCTTTCGTTTGACACTCGCGAGAGCCCTCGATGACGACCGACCTCTTCCGCAAAACCAAATCCCTGCTGGAGATGATCAAGTTCTCCCACACGGTCTTCGCCTTCCCCTTCGCCCTGATGGGGGCGGTGCTCGCCTCCCTGGAGAGCGGCGCTTATCCGACCTGGGCCCAGCTGCTCTGGATCTGCCTGGCCATGGTCGGGGCCCGCAGCGCCGCCATGGGGCTCAACAGGCTCATCGATGCCCCCATCGACGCCGAGAATCCCCGCACCGCCGGGCGCCACATCCCCTCCGGCGCCGTGAGCCGCCGGGAGGCCTGGCTCTTCATTGTCGCCTCGACGGCCCTGCTCCTGGTCGCCGCCTGGATGCTCAACCCCCTCTGCTTTTTCCTGGCACCGGTGGCCCTGGGGCTCTTCGTCCTCTACGCCTACTGCAAACGATTCACCTCCCTGGCCCACGTCGTTCTCGGCCTCTGCCTTGCCGGGGCTCCGGTGGGCGCCTGGATCGCCCTGCGCGGCGACCTCGGCTGGCCGGTGGTGCTGCTCGGCCTCGCCGTCCTCTGCTGGGTGGCCGGTTTCGACATCTTCTACGCCCTGCAGGACCTCGACTTCGACCGGCAGAAGG
>JBFHXN010000232.1:0-4801 GCA_041598955.1 Desulfuromonadales bacterium
CCCTTTTCAACGCCTTTTCTCATCGCTCTGCGTGGCTGGTCTGCTCCTTTGCGGGCCACTGGCCCTGGCCCAGAGTCTCCCGGGTGGAGGACCCGCCGGGGAAGAGCCGGTGGCCATCGAGGCCGATCAGTTCAGCTTCGATCAGCAGAGGGGCCTCTACAGGGCGACCGGGGGGGTGAGGCTCAAGCGGGGGGAGTTGACCCTGCAGGCCGAGGCGGTCGAATGGGAGGCCGCCACGGGTGATGCCCGCGCTCAAGGGGGGGTCCGCCTGGAGCGGGAGGCGGACGTCATGGAGGGGGAGGCCATCGCCATCAACCTGGAGACGGGGCTGGGAACCGTCAGCCGGGGGCGGGCCTTCCTGAAGGAGCGAAACTTCCATCTGGCCGGCGAGGAGATCGAGCGCCTGGGGGAACAGGACTACCGGCTGCTCAACGGCAGCTTCACGACCTGCGACGGGAAGAGGCCCGCCTGGAAATTCGCGGCAAGCCGGATCGACGTTTCCCTCGGTCGCCTGGCCCGGGCCCGCCACGTACGCTTCTACCTCATGGACATCCCCGTTCTCTACCTCCCCTACGTGGCCTTCCCCGCCAAGACCGAGCGCGAGTCGGGCCTTCTCATGCCGCGCTTCGGCTATTCGGACAAGCGGGGAACGGAGGTCTCCCTGGCCTATTACCAGGTGCTGGGGCAGAACATGGACGCCACTCTCTACCTCGACCATCTCTCCGACCTGGGGCTGGGGACGGGGCTCGAGTACCGCTACATATTCGGCGACGACAACGAGGGGACGGCCAAGGGGTACCATATCACCGGGGTGTCAGGGGAGGCCGACCGTTACGCCCTCGACTGGCAGCACCAGGGCACCCTGCCGGGGAGGATCCGGCTCACCGCAGATGCCGAGTACGTCAGCCACAACGACTATTTTGACGATTTCGGCGAGGCGGCCGAGGAGTACAACAAGGACCAGGCGCAGACAGTGATCACCGCGGGACGCCACTGGGGGAAGGGGAACCTCGTCGGCCAGGTCAAGTACACCAAGGATCTCGAAGGGGACAACGACCTGACCCTTCAGCGCTTGCCCGAGGTCAACTACACCCTGGTGCGCAGGCGGCTCGGCGAAACCCCATTCTTTCTGCGCTTTGATGGCACATCCACCCACTTCTGGCGCCGCGAGGGTCTCAAGGGGGAGAGGCTCGACCTGCGGCCTTCCCTCGCCGCGGTCTTCCATCCCTTACGGGGTCTGGCCTTCGAGCCGGAGGTCGGCTATCGCCAGCGCTGGTACTGGACGTCGCACGAAGGGCCCGGCACCGCGGAAGAGGGGATTTACGACCTCTCGGCCCGCCTGGCCACGACCCTCAGCCGCGTCTATCCCCTGGGCGGGGAGAGGGTCAGCGGGGTCAGGCACACCCTCGAGCCGCGCCTGGAGTACAGCTACCTCCCCGATGACGCCCAAGACCACCTTCCTTTCTTCGACAGCCGGGACCGCATCGAGGGAGAGAATCGCCTGACCCTCTCCTTCATCAACCGGTTCACGGCCCGTCTGGAGGAGGGTGAGGGGACGCCGACTTACCATGAGTTCCTCTACCTGCGCCTCGCCCAGGAGTTCGACGTCGGGGAGTTTCGCCGGGACGGCGAGCCTGGCGAGCCCGAGAGACCTTGGGGGCCGGCTCGCGCCGAGATCATCCTGAGGCCCACCCGGCAGAGCTACCTCGACCTGGATGCCTCCTACGATTTCAACTCGGGATCGGAGCCGGTCACCGACCGCTTCACCGCCTACCATGGACGGGCGGGGGTGAAGGATGGGGAGGGGAACGGCCTTCGGGCCGACTATCGGTTCCGCCGGGGGCTCGAGGAGTATGTAAGCGGACGGGTCGATCTGGCTTGGCTGGCTCCCGTTTACGTCGGGTACGAGCAGCGCTACGAACTCGACGGGGGGCGGGACCTGGAGCAGGTCCTCAACCTCGAATACCGCGCCCAGTGCTGGAGCATCCTTCTCACCCTGCGTGACCGGCTGGATGACCGCTCTTTCATCGTCGGTTTCTCTCTGGGGGGGCTGGGACGGGTGGCCCGGGTCGGCGGATCCTTCGGAGGGGGGAGCGAGGAATAGCAGGGGAGTTTTCAGTGACTCAGAAGCCCCCGCCGGCAGGCGGGGGCTTCTGGGTTTTTTGGCTACTGCACGGAGACGCGGTCGCGGATTTTCGCCAGGGTGGCCTGGCCGATCCCTTTGACCTTGACCAGTTGATCGACCGATTTGAATGGGCCCTTCTCCTGGCGATACTGGATGATGCGCTCGGCGGTGACCGGACCGATCCCCGGCAGCCCCTGCAATTCCTGGAGGGTGGCCAGGTTGACGTTGACAGGAGCTGTGGCCGGGGCGACCGCCGCGACCTTGGCGGGACCCTGGGGAGCCGCGGCCGTCTCGGCCAGGGCGTTGCCGGCCATCCATGCAGTGGTGACCATGACGAGCAGAGCCAGACCTTTGCGCATTTCTTACCTCCTCTTTCGAAACGGGGATGTTGCTCCAGGCGGCCGGGACCACCCCTTCCGCCACAATAAATTAACAAACATTGGAAGAAAATAATTTTAAACAAGGGTGCTGTCAAGCGAATATTTTCGGGAGCTCCGCACCCCGTTCGTGGAATGGCCTCATCTTGATTTCACAGCCCTTCCGGTGCATTATGGATCGACTTCCGGAGGGGGCGGGGTTCTGCGAGACCATCCCGCGCAGCATTCAATCCTGACGATCCTTCCTGGGGGGGCAAAACGGTCCGAACGACACTGGATGCAGATCTTTTCCTGAGGCCGATCCCTGGGCTTGCGGCTGGCACGAGGTTCCAATGACGACAACCGAATCGGAAAAGCAATCCGGGCCGAAGTGGGGTTGGGGAAGGGTCGGACTGATCCTCGCTCTGGTCCTCCTCGCCATGGCTCTCTTTGGAGAAAAGGGGATTCTGCGTGCGGTGAAGCTGAACAGGGAGAAACAGATTCTGCTCGAGGATCTTCGCCGTCTCGAAGAGACCAATGCCGCGCTGCGCAAGGAGATCGAGTCGTTGCGGGGCGACCGCCGTTATCTGGAAGGGATGGCCCGGCAGGAGTTGGGAATGGTTCGGGACGACGAACTGGTCTACCAGTTCCCACCGGGGGAGGAGGGGGCGGAAAAGAACCGCTCCCAACCCCGTCCCTGAGCGGGTTCGTCTTGACAGCCATCGCCCAGAAGGGCTAGCATGCCCTGTTTTGGCGGACTGCACGGCCACCGGAGGTGATCATGGCCTGCGATGCCTCCAGAACCTGTCCCGTTTGCGCATGGCGAGGAGCCTGCACCCGGCGCTTCGCCGCTGGGAGAGACGCCTCCCTGCACTGCCCCGAATTCACCGAGGACCTGCTGCTGCGCCGGCAGGCCGAAGGTGAGTCATCCACCTCTTCCCGCAAAGACCAGGACTGACATGAAAGCTCGACTCCGCCAGCAGATCACGGAGACCCTTGCCCGCTGTTTCGCCGAGGGGAAACTCACCTCCGGCCTCATCCCCGACTTCGTCCTCGAGGTTCCCGGCCACGCCGACCATGGGGACTTCGCCAGCAATGTCGCCCTGCTGCTGGCCCGGGCCGAGAAACGGGCCCCGCGGCAGATCGCCGAACTGCTCGCCGAGGCTCTCGGCGACGGCGGAGGGCTCTGGCGGCGCGTGGAGGTGGCCGGCCCCGGCTTCATCAACTTCTTTCTCACCAACCGCTGCTGGTACGGGGTTCTCGACGAAGTCGTCCGCCAGGGGGAGGGGTTCGGGCGCAGCGGCCTCGGAGCGGGAAGGCGCGTGCAGGTGGAGTTCGTCAGCGCCAACCCCACCGGCCCCCTCCACATCGGTCACGGCCGGGGGGCCGCCGTGGGGGATGCGGTCGCTTCCCTGCTTCAGGCCGCCGGCTACCATGTGGAGCGGGAGTACTACATCAACGACGCGGGCAACCAGGTCGCCATGCTCGGCCGCTCGATCTGGATGCGCCTCAAAGAGCTGGGGGGCGAAAGGATCCAGTTCCCCGAGGACGGCTACCAGGGGGACTATGTCCGGGAGATCGCCCGCTCCCTGAAGGAGGAGCGGGGCGAGGAGTTGGCCGCCCTCTCCGAGGAGCAGGCCATCCCCCTCTGCAGCGACTACGGCATAGGGAAGATGCGCGACTGGATCGACCGGGACCTGCGGGAATTCGGCGTGCGCTTCGACAACTGGTACAGCGAGCGCACCCTCTACGAGCGGGGCCTGGTCGAGCGGGAACTGGGGCAGCTCAAGGAGCGGGGCCTCACCTATGAGAAGGACGGGGCCCTGTGGTTCCGCACAACCGATTACGGCGACGACAAGGACCGGGTGCTGACCAAGTCGGGGGGGACTCCGACCTATTTCGCCTCGGACGTGGCCTACCACATGGAGAAATTCGAGCGGGGTTTCAACACCGTCGTCGACGTCTGGGGGGCCGACCATCACGGCTATGTTCCCCGGATGAAGGCGGTGCTGGCCGGCCTGGGCCATCCTCCAGAGGATCTGCAGGTCCTCATGATCCAGATGGTCAATCTTCTGCGGGACGGCCAGCCGGTGACCATGGGGAAGCGCTCCGGCGAGTTCGTCACCCTGCGGGAGGTGGTCGACGAGGTGGGAAAAGACGCCTGCCGATTCTTCTTCCTCATGCGCCGCTCCGACAGCCAGCTCGACTTCGACCTGGAGCTCGCCAAGAGGCAGAGTACAGAAAACCCGGTCTACTACGTTCAGTACGCCCACGCCCGGGTCTGCAGCATCAACCGCAACGCCGCCGAGCAGCAGGTGGC
>JBFHXN010000233.1:0-4800 GCA_041598955.1 Desulfuromonadales bacterium
CTTTAAAGGAGAGAGTCTCATGACCAAGGAAGAACGCGCTGAACTGATGGGGATCGTCCGGAAGATCTCCTACGAGGAGCGGGAAGTCACTCTGGCCTCCGGTCGCAAGAGCAACTTCTACTTCGACGGCAAGCAGACCGCCCTGCACGCCAAGGGGGGGCTGCTGGTCGGCAAGGCTTTCTGGCAGGAGGTCAAGGCCTTTGCCGGCCCCATTCACGGCGTGGGCGGGCTCACCCTCGGGGCCGACCCCATCGCCACCGCCACCTCCATCGCCGCCGCCCTCGAGGGGGAGAGCGTGCACGCCTTCATCATCCGCAAGGAGCCCAAGGGGCACGGCACCGGCCAGTGGCTCGAGGGGCGCAAGAACCTTCCCCCGGGAAGCCGTGTGGTCATCGTCGAGGACGTGACCACCACGGGCGGCTCCTCCATGAAGGCCGTCGAGAGGGCCCGCGAAGAGGGGCTCGAGGTGGTCGGCATCGTCACCCTGGTCGACCGGGAAGAGGGGGCTCGGGAGAATATCGAAGGGGAGGGGCAGGTCCTGCGGGCCGTCTTTACCCGCAGCCAGGTGGTGGGGAAGTAGTTTCAGCGGGAACAGCGAATTTACATTGAGCCGGGGCGCTTCCCCTTGTGGAAGCGCCCCGGTTTTTTATTTCCGTGGGGCTATTCGAGAGCCAGGATCCTCTCCCCGGTCACGGTCCCCCGGGCTTCGAAGAGCAGGGTGCCGTCAAGATCCTGCACCTGGCTGACGAAGGTGCCCGAGAAGGTCCGGTTGTCGCGGCCGAGGCTAATGTCGAGGCGGATGGTGTCGGTGCCGAAGGGTGCGCCGGGATCGGTGGGATTGTCCGGAGCCGATTGAAGAAAGAAGACGAAGCGCACGGTGAAAGTGGCGTTTCCGGTACGGACCCATGCGCCGTGCCCCCCCGTCTCGAGCAGGGGGCCGAATGGGGTGTCGGTCACGTAGAGCCGCCGGGACTCGATGACGGAGCCGTCGCGGGTGAAGGTGAAGAGATCCTGAAAGGGGGGAAGCTCGGGTTCGGTGGCCGTGATGGTCCCGACCCAGGACCCCTGAAGGTGCTGGCGGTCACCGAGGCGCTCGACGGTCCGGGCCCATGAGGAGGGGGCGAGGACGAGGGTCAGGACCAGGAAGGACAGGATCGATCTGGCGTTCATGGCGGATTCCTTTCTCTTCTTGAGGGGGTTCAGAATGAGTCGGTCTCAAGAATGTATCAGGAAATTTGACGGCGGAAAGGGGGCGGTATCGGAGGGGGGCGTTTGTGGATTCCTCCCGAACATCTTCAATGGGATTTCCACCCCTACGGCCTTCCTGTTGGATTGATCCCCTGTCCAGGGTCCCGTTGAGCTTGCCCAGGAAATTTAAATTTTTCCTGCGGTATACGCCGAAGCTTTGCTAGAGTGTGAATGGAACGGTTTCATCCCAGCCAGGAGCCCTCGGAATGGCCCGCAAGGTTTTCATCGCCGCCACCTCCCAGAACAGCGGCAAGACCACCACCTCCCTCTCGCTCATGCACATGGCCCGCAAGACGTACGGGCGGGTGGGGTTCATCAAGCCGATCGGTCCCAAGCCCGCCGAGTATGACGGCATTCCCGCCGACAAGGACGCCATCGTCATGGCGCGGGTCTTCGGGCTCGAAAATGACCTGAGGCTCATGTCTCCCTTCGTTCTGCGACCGGGGGACACCCGCCGCATCCTCGACGGGGAGATCTCCCGCGAATCGATCCGGGAGAGGATTCTCGCCTCCATCGCCGAGCTGGACGCCAAAAACGACTTTCTCATCATCGAGGGGGCGGGTCACTCGGGAGTCGGCTCCATCTTCGGGTTCGGCAATGCCAAGATCGCCCGGGCCGCCGGCTCCCCGGTCCTCATGGTCGCCGGGGGAGGGCTGGGCAACGTCGTCGACTCGGTCCACATGAACCTCGCCCTCTTCGAAAAGGAGCTGGTTCCTGTCCGGGCGGTGCTCGCCAACAAGATCATCCCCGAAAAACGGGAGCAGACCCTGCACTACCTTCGGCTTGCCTTCGAGGGACAGCCCTTCGGGGTGATCGGCGGCTTCAACTACCAGCCGACCCTGGCCAATCCGACCCTTCGCCGCATCGCCAACGTTCTCGGCATCCCCTTAAGGGCCACCGATGAGGAGGCCCATCGCATCGTCCACCATGTGCAGATCGGCGCCGCCTCCACCCAGCGGGTGGCCGAACTGCTCCAGGAGTCGACCCTCGTCATCGTCAACAGCAGCCGCGACGAGCTCCTGGTGACCCTGGCCAATCTCTACCAGATCCCCGAATACCGCCAGAGGCTCGCCGGCATCATCATCCCCGGGGTGGGGGATGTCAGCCGTATCGCGCAGACCATCGTGGAGGCGAGCGGCATTCCCTACATGCGGGCCGGGCGCACCTCCACCGAGGTCTTCGAAGTCATCAACGACGACGTCTCCAAGCTCACCGCCGAGGATACCCACAAAATCGAGCTGATCACCCAGCTTGCCGAGAAGCGTTTCGACTTCAATGCCATCGACGGTTTGCTGGACTGAAGAAGGGGGCTCAGGCTGGTGAAAATCCCCCATCTGCTTCGTTCCCCTTGATCTCGTCGCTGCGACGTAGCTTTCGCTACGCCTCACTCCTCGATCTTCGGGCGCCTTGCATCTGAAGGTTTTTGAGCAGCCTCAAAAACAGTTTGTCGACCAGCTGAAGGGCGGGGGAACCCCCGCCCTTATTTGCTTTCGCTGGGTTCAGGCCCGGGGGGATGAGGAGGGGATGAGCCGCTCCCGCATGGCCCCTGTCAGGTTACGGCTCCCGGCATCGAGGCCCCGCAGCTCGAGGGCCCCCGCCAGACCGAGAAAGGCCTGATCGAAGAGAAATTTTTGAAGAAGGTTCGAGGTGATTGGGGGAGCCAGGTCGAGGGCCTGCAGGGCGATGGCCGCCTCGCAGGCCCCGGGGTCGGTGGAGGTGACCCCCCGGCAGAGCAGGGGGCGCGCCGGGTGGACGCTGCAGTTGGCATCGTCATCGAGAAAGGCGCATGGCTCCTGCAGGAAGACCCGTTCCTCCTCGTCAAGGCCTCGAACCTTCTCGTCCAGTTCCTCGAGCCTTCGTTTCACCTGCTCCAGCGCCCCAGCGGTGAAATTGCCCTCCAGGTACTCGGCCAGGGCGTTCACTTCGGGAGGCAGGACGGCCACGTTGACCACGCAGCAGTGGCCGCAGCCCGGGCCGCAGGCCACCCGGGAAAGGTCGATCCCCCCGCTGGAGAGAATTCCCTCGGTGAGGGCCAACACGGCCTGAAGGGCCGCGACCTGGTCCGGCAGGCCGGGCTCTTCACCCAACCGGTCCAGGGCGGCATCCCGGGTCCGTCTGGAAAAATCGAGAAGATCGAAGGGGGGGAGGGGCAAGGCACTCTCTCCAAGGGGCCTGCGGGGGGATCGTCCCTATTCGCGGACGAAGGTGTCGATGTCGGTCTCGTGGACCATGCCCATCAGCCGGGCGTATTCCGATTCGATCAGTTCGTAATGATGGCGGGTCGAGCGGGCGTTGGCTTCGAAGACCCGTCGCACTTCCGGGTCCGCTATCCGCTCCGCCATGGCCTTGAGGCTTTTTTCGAGATGGAGCTCCTTTTCCATGGCGAGTTCCAGGGCCTTTCTTTCGTTAAAGCCGGCGAACATCGACTTTTCCAGATCGGTGAGCCAGTCGGAGCCGGCATCGGGGGCCTTTTCCATGAAGCGGTCGAAGTCGGGGATGTCGGCTCCGGGGTAGATGTCGTAGAACCAGTGGGCGTGCTCGCGCTCCTCCCGGGCCAGCAGTTCGAAAATCCGCCTGGCCTCGGCGTCCTTCATCTGGCCCGAGGCCTGGTGGTAGAAATCCATGGCGTTTTTCTCTGTCTGCATGGAGCGGCGTACCGCTTCCTGAACGTCGATTCCGGTGGGCATGAGGCATCTCCTCTCAGCATCGAATATGTGACTCTACTATGGGTATCGGAAAACGAGGGCTTGTCAATGGCAGGTCCTGGGGCAGGGTTCTGGGACATTGGCGCAGTTGCAGGCCCCTCCGGCCGGGCTGGCGAGGGGTGCGCGAAGCGGAGAGGAGAAAAAACCTGAGTGGGAGTAAACCTTTTCCGCCAGAAGGCGTCTAAAGTGACAAATGCCGCAAGATCGGCGCCCATCGACTTTGCCATGAAAGGAGACCCACCATGCCACGCATTTTCACCCTCGCCCTGACCGCTCTGCTCGGATCCCTGCTCGCCCTTCCGGCTTTTGCCGCCGAGCGGCCGACCCGCTCGGAGGTGCGCGAGTACAGGGCCGACCGCCGGGGGGACCGCCAGGATTTTCGCCAGGATCGTCGGGGGGACCGCCAGGAGGCCCGTCAGGACCGTCGGGAAGACCGCCAGGAGGCTCGGCAGGACCGGAGGGAGGACCGCAGCGAGTTTCGCCAGGAGATTCGGGAGCAGCGCCAGGAGTACCGGGAGGCCGACACCCCGGCCGAACGGCGGGAGATCCGTCAGGAAACCCGTGAGCAGGCCGGCGAATTCCGCCAGGAGCGCCGGGAGGATGGCCAGGAATTCCGGCAGGAACGCCGCGAGGACGGGCAGGAGTTCCGCCAGGAGCGTCGGGAAGACCGCCAGGAACTGCTCAACCAGTAGATTGTATGCCATGACAGGTTGTCTTGCCCCCCCTTCGGCGTCCGTCGCCGAGGGGGGTTCTTTTTTTCGGGAGAGATTCGTGGGCCCCGGAAGATATCCTTGGCCTGAAATTTGCTTGATTAAAATTGCTCAGGACGCCAGAATGTCCGGGGAAA
>JBFHXN010000234.1:0-4791 GCA_041598955.1 Desulfuromonadales bacterium
AGGGGGATAAAGGCGGCGACTCGAAAGGGCCCCCTCTCCCTTGATGGGAGAGGGTCGGGGTGAGGGTGAGGCCCTGAAGCTCGATCTTCTTCCATTCACAAAAAAGCCCGGCCGAAGCCGGGCTTTTCCGTTTTCCTTGGTCTGGGGAG
This sequence comes from Desulfuromonadales bacterium, assembly GCA_041598955.1. Taxonomy (GTDB): domain Bacteria; phylum Desulfobacterota; class Desulfuromonadia; order Desulfuromonadales; family JBFHXN01; genus JBFHXN01. The sequence continues at coordinate 150 of JBFHXN010000234.1, forward strand.
CTCACTCCCCCAGGGGGAAGGCCAGCAAGTGGCTCCCCCCGCCGCCTCCGAAAAAACCAGTCGGCTCCGTCGCCACGAAGAGCACCCGGCCGTCGTAGACCCCCAGGGCCTGGAGGGGGAACTCGAGCTCCTCGCCGAGGGAACCCTTGACGAACATCCGGTCCCGCCACTTGAGGACGGCGATCCAGTTGCGGTTCGCCCCCGAAGAGAGGCCGGGAGCCCCGACGATGGGACGGTCGCTCGCCACCGCCAGAATTTCCGGGGTGCTGTCGCCGTCCAGATCGGCAGTTATTGGGGGGACCTCGAAACGGGCGTAATTGAGGACCGGATCCCGCAGGTTCGTCGGGTTGCTGTTCCAGGCGGCGACGGAGAGGCTCCCCCCCATCTGTTTTGGCGATTTGTAGACCTCTTTTTTGCCGTCGTAGATGTAGAGCAGGCCGTCCCGGACGAAAACCGTCTCCGGCCGGCCGTCGCCGGTGAGGTCGGCGAAGGAGCTCCCTTGGACGGTGAAGCGGCGCGGTAGGAAGAAGTCGGGGCGCTCGTAGGAAAGTCGATCCCCCTTCAGGGAAAGGACCTCGATACGGATCCCCCAGAAGGTGTCGTCGTCGAACCCCTGGCCGAGAAGCAGCTCCCGCTTCCCGTCGCCGTCCCGGTCGAAGGCCCCGAGGGTGTAGGGGAGATGCTGAGCAATGTGGGAGAGAGCTCCCCCCTTGAGGGTGAAGACGTTGCCGTCGGGGCGCGTCCCGGTCCAGGTGTTGACGGCGAGGCGAAGCTCCTCGCTGCCGGAGGGCTGCCACCAGCGCACCGAGAGCACCTGGTCGGCGGTCCCCGTGCCCCCCCGGGCGATCTCCGTCACCTCCTCCCCGACGGAGAAGATCCGGATCTCCTTCCCGTCGGTGGCGGCCAGAAGCAGGCGCTCCCCGTCGCGGGCCAGATCGGCCATGACCGCCGGCCAGGGAAGGTTCCCCACCGACTGGAAGCCTGGGAAGGAGGCCTCGTAGCGCACCCTCGGGGTCGCCGCCACAGCCGGCTCCTCGAGCCTGTAGGGAGCCGCGGCGGCCGGCGCGACCAGGGAGGGGGAGGTGTAGGCCCGCAGCACGGCGAAGGAGGCGTCCCGCACCTCGAGCCCTTCGGGGCGCAGGACGAAGATGAGATTCGCACTCCCCTTGGCCGGGGGGGTCGGCACCTTGGGACGGGCCGCCTGGGAGGCTGCGTAGGGCTGCCAGTCGAGGGCGGGAAGGGCGCTCTTGAGGGCGGAGAGGAATGTTTCCCCCTGCCCGGTATAGTCCCAGAGGGCCGCGCTCATCTTCGCGTAGCGGCGCACCGCATCGCCTCGCCCGATCCCCGCCGCGCCGGGCAGAGCCTCGGCAAAAGAGAAGCCCTTCTCCAGCCGCGTCACCCGCAGCAGTCCCTTGGCCTGGTCGAGGGTGCCGAGCACCTCCCCCGTCACGGGGTGGACTACCTTCTCCCCCGGCTTGATCACCGCGAAGAGATCCCCGACCCGCACCCCCTTCGAGGCGTCGAGATCAAGCAGATATTCATTCCCCGAGGGCATGATGACCACGCCGTCGAGGGGAGCGAAATCCCTGCGGAGATCGTCGATCACTGCGGCGGACGCGAAGTTTGCGATTGCGAGCAGAAAAAGGATGGTAAGGAGCAGGTGTCTGGACATGGCGGACCTCATTGGATGATGTTTTTGTCGATTTTGTAGGGTGGAATAAGCGAAGCGTTTCCACCGATCACCTATTCCGCGGTTTCAAAATCCTTTACGGGGCATTGGGCCGCGCCCCAGTCCGCGGGATATTTCCCCTGGCTGACCGCACGAAGGAAGCTGCTAAAAGGCCAATCCCGGGGGCATGTCACCTGTCCATGTCGAACCGGGTTGTAGTGGATGTAATCCATGTGCCGTCGGAGGTCTTCGTCGTCACGTATAAGATGCTCCCAGAACCGGCGCTGCCAGATGTGCTTTTCACCCCTTTTCGTTCGGGGGGAATCCACCCCTGAGGAAAAATATCTCTTGATCAGGGACCACCGGTTGGGAAAGTCTGCATCATTTTCTGGGAGTTGCCAGATGCAGTGCAGATGATCGGGGAGAACCACCATGGTCTCGACCAGGAAAGGCCTTTTCTCTCGGGCATAGCGGAAGGACTCCCGAAGCCGGTCGATATTTTTGAGGAGGATCGGCTCCCTCCCATGGGTCACCACCGTGAAGAAGTAGCAGCCTCCCTCCTTGAAAACTCGGCGGTATCGGCTCATGGGAATTGCCTTGCTGGCTCAGGGGATCGGTGGAAACGGCCCTAGTGGGCCTTATTCCACCCTACGGGTCTGGGAAAGAACCCAGCGTAAATCGCCCCGAAAATCTACCACAGAATACCAGAGGGTGAAAGCCGAGGGCATCCCTTGTTTTTTGGTGACCGGAGGACGGTGGAAACGGCCCTGCCGGGCCTTATTCCACCCTACAGATCGACGCTCGTTTCTTCCCACAAGAGGGCCGTGCTCCGCCGCCGTAGGGTGGGATAAGCGAAGCGTTCCCACCATCCATCCTTGCAGGCCCATTGTGGAAACGGCCCTGCCGGGCCTTATTCCACCCTACAGATCTACAGATCAACGAAAAAAAAGGCCGGGCCCGAAGGCCCGGCCATGATCATGACAGGAAAAAAATTCTAGAACTTGAAGCGGATGCTGGCGTCGGCACGCAGCACATTGTCCGAGTCTTCATCATCGGGAGCATAATTGTCCCACAGGTCGCCACCAAGCAGGTAGCCAACTTCCACGCCGGCGGTAAGGCCTTTGGCGATGGTGTGGCTGGCCCGCACTGCGAACTCATGGCCGATTTCGTCATCCCCGGAGATCCCGGAGGGTCTAGCGATGTCGAGTTTTTCGGCTGTCATGATGTAGAGGTAGCTGGCGCCCACGGAGGTCTTTTCAGTGATGTCGAAGTCGGCGGCCAGGTAGGGCATGCTCAGACCCTTGTCGAGGTAGTAGGGCGAGGCAACCAAGGTGTTGTCGTCCGCGAGGCTGTCAAAAACCACCACGGAGCCGAAGCCACCCATGTAGACGTCTATAGCGTCGTAGTTGTTCAGTTCGCTGTCGAGAGCGTCGTCATCGCCGGAAGCAAAGAGGTAACCCAGTTTAAAACGGGCTTTGTCAACCTTCAGGGTCATTTCGGCGTTTGCCAACCATGCCTCACGGTCCAAATCCCGTCCGGGGATCACCGCGGTTTTCCCAAAATCAGCGACCTCCCCGAACAAGTAGACCAGTGTACCACCAAAGAAGAAGTTCTGGATTTGCGCATCGAGGGCGGCGCCGGTCCAGTATTCCTTGTTCATCCCACCGATGCCACCGGCAACCCCAAGGTCGGAATTGTATCGGCCGTCTTCCTTGTACAGGGCAAAGATGTTGACTTTGCCTGTCGGGGCGAAGGTAAAGGTCATGTCTGCGGCGTAGACGTCGTCGTTATCATCCTTCGTAGCGCTGCCGACGGAGCTCGAGTCATTGCGGAACCAACCGAGCGAGTACCCAAGGAATCCTCGTTTGGAGGAGTACTTGAGGCCGGCGGCGTTGTCGGACCAGACGAACTTGTTGTAGCCGACGGGCTGGAGGCCCATGGTGAAACGGGAGGCGGTGTCGAAGGGGACCTCGATATCGGTGTAGAGGTACTGCACCTCGAGGAAGTCGCGATCGTCGCCGCCGAAGTCCATCTGGGTGGAGCCGTAAGTGCGGCCACCGAACTCGAAGCCGGCCACCCCTTTCACCTTCTTCTCGTCGTCCGAGGCGGTGAAGTGGAGGCGATACTTGGCCTCGCCGAAAAAGTCGCTGTCGTCATCCTGCTTGTTGGTCGTATTGGCGCCATTCGGAACTATGACCCCAAGGACATTGAGATAATCAGTGGTGTCCGAAGATTTGGCAATGGTGTTCCAGTCCGAGCTGTAACCGAAGCGGTTGTTGAAGTCGCCTGAGATCTTGACCTCGGCGGCGAATGCCGGAGCCGCAAGGGCCAGGGCGAGAAATCCCGCCATGACGAATTTCATTTGTCTCACGTTAGCCTCCTGAATCGAAAAGGGATGTCACTTGCTCTTGTGTCGGGATTCAATTCCCGCGTAATGCTTTTTTCAAACACCTAGTTCTTGGCGGGAGCGTTGAACTCATACCCGCAGGCCGGGCACTTGACCTTCACCGTCTCATCCCCCTTCATCGCGGCGCAAGCCGACAGGGACAGGGCGAAGACCGACACGAGCAGCATGGAAACCAGTCTTTTCATTCCATTCACCTCCTTCCAGGGTTGAAATAGATAACTGCTTCAGCTCTCAGGGGTTAAAACACCGTTAGGCCTTTCTTCAATAACGGTGCCAAGTTGAACGGGCAATTCAAAGCGGCAGACCAAGTCTTCTTTATCGTTTGATTTCAGGTGTTTGCCTGGAAATGAAGCGGGATTCATATATTGCACTTCATTGGCCCCGTTGTTCTTTTCCCTGTGGAAAACCAGCCACACTGTGGCCAAAGCGCTACGGCCAAACGTCACTTCATTGCGAAAAGCACAACCAGGGGAGTGTAAATCGTCTTTTCGGTCTGTCAACCGAGGGGGCTGTTCAAGGAGAGCCCGTCACTGTTTCAAATCTTACCCCTCCCTTGAGAGGAGGGG
>JBFHXN010000235.1:0-4759 GCA_041598955.1 Desulfuromonadales bacterium
GAGCGGGCGCCCCGATCAAGGGCCCATTGAAGGGCTTCCCGCTCGAGCCGCTTCGTCGTGAGCCTCAGCTTCCTGCGCCGGGCCAGGTGGCGGACGATGTCGAGGTAGAGCTCCTGGTCGACGGGGTAGAAGCCAAGGGCGAGGCCGAAGCGGTCGGAGAGGGAGAGTTTTTCCGAGATCGCCTCCTCGGGGTGGATTTCGGCGCCTCCGGTATTCTCCTCCATCCTCTCGGGCAACAGGTGCCGGCGGTTGCTGGTGGCGTAGACCCGCACGTTCTCCGGGCGGGCTTCCACGCCCCCCTCGAGCAGCGCCTTGAGCTCCCGGTAGCCGATCTCCGACTCGTCGAAGGAGAGGTCGTCGCAGAAGAGAATGAAGCGAAAGGGCTGCTCCCTCAGGGCGCCGGTGATGACCGGAAGATGGAAGAGGTCCTCCTTCTGGACCTCAACCAGGCGCAGCCCCTGCGGGGCGAATTCCCGAAGCAGGCTCTTGATGGCCGAGGATTTCCCCGTTCCCCGCTCCCCCCAGAGAAGGACGTTGTTGGAGGGAGCCCCGGCCACGAACTGCCGGGTGTTTCGAAAAAGGGTCTCCAGGACCCGGTCGATCCCCAGCAGGTCTGCGGCTTCGGGAAGATCCGGGTGGGCGACCCCCGAGAGGATCCCCCCCTCGCCGCTCCCCTGCCAGCGATAAGCGAGGTGTTCCCGGAAGAGGGCCGGGTCGGGTTCGTAGAGGGGGAGCTGGCGCTCGAAATACTCCTCCGCCAGGTCAAAAAGGCGCTCGATGCGCTCTAGGACGTATTCCCAATCGATCTCGATATCGTTCAAGGCCATGGGCCACCTTCCGGGGGAGTCTCCTGGGCCGGCGGGCCGCAGGGGAATCAGCATACCAGATTCGTCTCGGGGGCGCCGAGGGGAATTTACAGCCCCGCCCCTTCGTGCTAACGTGCCCCCCCGAAAAGGAGAAGCGATGTCCCAGCCGGAGTTTTCCATGTTTGCCGTGACCGCCCCCGCGCTGGAGGAGGTCTGCGCCCTTGAACTGGGGGCCCTCGGATTCCAGGGCTGCCGGACGGTCCCCGGGGGGGTGGAGTTCGCGGGGGACCTAGCCGGCCTCTATCGGGCCAACCTCTGGCTTCGGACGGCGAGCCGCGTGCTGGTCCGGGTCGGCGAAGTGCGGGCCAGGGATTTTCCTCGGCTTTTCCAGCAGGCCGCCCGTCTTCCCTGGGGGCGATTTGTGCGGTCGGAGACGGCGGTCCGGGTGCGGGCCAGCAGCCGCTCCTCCCGGCTCGTGCATACGGGGCGCATCGGGGAGACGGTCACCGAAGCCGTCAACCGGGCTCTGGGCCGGACGCCGCCGTCCGGAGGGGGCTTCGAGCAGGATATCCATGTCCGGGTGGAGGAGGATTGCTGTCTGTTCTCGGTGGACAGCTCCGGGGAGCTGCTGCATCGCCGGGGCTACCGCGAGGAGGCCGGTGCGGCCCCCCTTCGGGAGACCCTCGCCGCCGGAGCCCTGCTGCTCCTGGGGTGGGATGGGAGCATCCCCCTGCTCGACCCCTGCTGCGGCTCGGGAACCCTGCTCATCGAAGGGGCCCTGATCGCCCTCGGCCGCGCCCCCGGTCTTTCGCGCTCCTTCGCCTTCGAACATTGGCCCCGCTTCAGGCAAGGGAGCTGGCAAGTCCTGAGGGAAGAGGCCCGCCGGCGGGAGGTTTCCAGTCCCGCCGCCTGGATCGGCGGCGGGGACTTGGACCCGGAGGTGCTCGCCCTGGCCCTCCGAAACGCGGAGCGGGCGGGGGTTGCTCCCTTTCTGGAGCTGACCGGGGCCGACCTGGCTCTCTCCCGCCCTCCGGAAGGGGAGGGGCTGATCCTCTGCAACCCCCCTTATGGAGAGCGCCTGGGAGGGGGGGAGGACCTGTCCCCACTCTACCGGTCCCTTGGCCGACTGGCTTCTTCCTGCTCCCCCGGTTGGAGGTTGGCCTTTCTCTCTCCCGACCCCGCCCTGGCGGCGGCCACGGGCCTGAGGGTCGAGCGTCTTTCGGAGCTGGTCAACGGGGGGCTGCGGGTGGGGCTCTATGTGACCGGGGTGAATAGGGGGTCAGGGCGATCGACCCGGTAAGGGTCTCGGTTGAAGCGGCGGCAAGGGGTGAAAACAACTTTTGCCTTGATTTTTCTCCGAAAGGTAGTGTACTTTTCTGGCTTCGCCCGCACGGGGGAGCTCTCCGGATCTCCTCCGACGGCGACAGATTGAAGGAAAGCGAGGTGAACGGTCCGTGGAAATCCATGTGGTAGACGGCAACGTCGAGAAGGCCATCAAGGTCCTCAAGCGCAAGCTGCAGCAGGAAGGTCTCTTCCGCGAGATGAAGCTGCGCCGCTTCTATGAGAAGCCCAGCGTCAAGCGCAAGCGCAAAGAGAAAGAGGCCTTGAGAAGGCTGCGCAAGAAGATGCGCATGGTTCGCCGGGACAAGGACTAGACCCTCGCTCGGAAATGATTAACGGAAAAGGGCCGGCATTGCGCCGGCCCTTTTTTTGTTCAGCTCTGGTCAACTTCAGTTGGGGTAGGAGGGGAGCTCGAGTCCGGCCATCCGGTCGAGGATCCGCACCACCTGGCAGCTGTAGCCGAACTCGTTGTCGTACCAGACGTAGAGCACGCAGCGGTTCCCCTGCACGATGGTGGCCGTGGAGTCGACCACCCCGGCCTGGCGGGAGCCGACGAAGTCGCTGGAGACCACCTCGGGGGAGTTGGTGTAGTCGATCTGGTTCTGCAGGGGGGAGTAGAGGGAGATGTCCCGCAGGTAGGTGTTGAGCTCGGTCACCGAGGTCTCCTTGCCCAGGGTCAGGTTGAGGATGGCCAGGGAGACGTTGGGGGTCGGCACGCGGATGGCGTTGCCGGTGAGTTTTCCGGCCAGCTCCGGCAGGGCCTTGGCTGCGGCCTTGGCGGCGCCGGTCTCGGTGATGACCATGTTGAGGGGGGCTCCCCGGCCGCGGCGGGTGCTCTTGTGGTAGTTGTCGATGAGGTTCTGGTCGTTGGTGTAGGAGTGGCAGGTCTCCACGTGGCCGCTGACGATCCCGAAGCGGTCGTTCATGATCTTGAGCACCGGCACGATGGCGTTGGTGGTGCAGCTGGCGGCCGAGAGGAGGCGATCCTCCCCGTTGATCAGCTCGTTGTTCACCCCGTAGACGATGTTGGGGATATCCCCCTTGCCGGGAGCGGTCAGGACCACCCGGTCAATCCCCTTGGCCTGGAGGTGACGGCCCAGTCCCGTCCGGTCGCGCCACTTCCCGGTGTTGTCGACCAGCAGGGCGTTTTTGATGCCGTACTGAGTGTAGTCGATGCTCTCGGGGGCGTCGGCGTAGATGATGCGGATGAGGTTGCCGTTGGCGACGATGGCGTTTTCCTTCTCGTCGATGGTGATGGCGCCCTGGAAGGGGCCGTGCACCGAATCGCGGCGCAGAAGGCTCGCACGCTTGATCAGGTCGTCCTGGCTCCCCTTGCGCACCACGGCGGCGCGCAGCCGCAGCTTGTCCCCCCCGCCGACCTGCTCGATGAGAATGCGGGCGACGAGGCGGCCGATGCGCCCGAAGCCGTAGAGGACCACGTCCCGCGGCTCGCTCAGCATGGGGGCCCGTCCCGTGTTGACCCGGGAGAGCTCGGTCCGCACGAAGTCGGCGACTTCGGTGCCGATCCCCTGGGCCTGGTAGCGCACGGTCAGCTTGCCGATGTCGATGCGGGCCGGCGCCAGCTCGAGGCGGGTCATGGCTTCCAGGACCGGGAAGCTGTCGCGCACCGAGAGCTCGTTTTCCAGGATCTGCCGGGCGAAGCGGTGGGCCTTGAGGATGTCGATGACCGATTTGTGGACGAGGGAACGGCCGTAGACGGTGGTCACCACGCCATGGTCGCGGTAGAGGCGGCCGATCAGCGGGAGCATCGCCTCGGCGACCTCCTCGCGGTTTTTCCAGTCCTTGAAATAGCTCTCCTGCTTGCTGAGGTCCATCGTTCGCCTTCCTGTGAGGGATTCGCCGGGGCAAGGCGCCCCAGGGTATTAAAAAACCGGCGGTATCCTAAACGAACCGCCTCGATTTTGCAACCCTTTTGCCGCCCCCCGGCGAAGGTTAGGGCTGGACTTGGAAAGGGTTAGCTGGTATTAAATACCGGAGCCCGCAGGGGCCGACACTTCCCCACGACTACGGCAGAGGAGGGCAGAGCCACCATGGGAGAAAAGGTTCACTATACCGAGCTTGGCCTGGTCAACACCCGGGCGATGTTCAAAAAGGCGGTGGGAGGCGGCTACGCCATTCCCGCCTACAACTTCAACAACCTCGAGCAGCTTCAGGCCATCGTGGTCGCCTGCGCCGAGACTTCCTCGCCGGTGATCGTCCAGGTCAGCAAGGGGGCCCGCGACTACGCCAACCAGACCATGCTGCGCTACATGGCCATGGGGGCGGTGCAGATGGCCCGGGAGATGGGGTCGGATATCCCCATCGCCCTGCACCTCGACCATGGCGACTCCTTCGAGATCTGCAAGTCCTGCGTCGATTCGGGCTTCTCCTCGGTGATGGTCGACGGCTCCCACCTCCCCTACGAGGAGAACGTGGCCCTCACCCGCAGGGTCGTGGAGTACGCCCACGCCCACGACGTCACCGTCGAGGGGGAGCTGGGGGTGCTGGCCGGCATCGAGGATGAGGTCCAGGCCGAACACACCACCTACACCACGCCCGCAGAGGTGGAGGATTTCGTCCTCAAGACCGGCGTCGATTCCCTGGCCATCTCC
>JBFHXN010000236.1:0-4724 GCA_041598955.1 Desulfuromonadales bacterium
CCAGTGCCCGCAGCCCCCTTTGCCCCCGGGCGGCCAGGGCAGGCTCCAGGGCTCCCAGGAGCCGCCGGCAGCGCCCCTGCCCCTCGGGGCTCAGCCTCGAAAGCCGTTCGGGATCCTTCAACAGGGGGAGGATTCCCCGGTCGGGGAGGTCGCCGCAGAGATGGTGGAGGTCCTCCAGGGTCAGGCCGCACCAGGGGGCCCGCAGCACGGCGAGCCAGGCGATGCGGTCCGCGGGGTGGAGCAGGGCCCGGGTCAGGGCGACGAGGTCCTGGGCGGCGGGACGGTCGGCCAGGGGGTCGATCTCCTGGGCCCGGTAGCTCAGCCCCGCCGCGCGCAGGGCAGGGAGGATTTCGAGCAGGTGGCTGCGGGAGCGCACCAGCACCGCGCAGCTCCCCTCCGGGTGTTCGTTCTGGGCCTGGCGCACCCGGTTCACCACCTCGGCGGCCTCCTCCCGGTCGTCCCGCCCGCAGCGCAGGCTCACCGTCACGGCCTCCCCGGAGAGGGGGGGGCGCACCGGCTCGGACGGGGCGTAGGGGACGGCTCCCCTCCCCTCGTCCTCCGCCGCCGGGAAGAGACTGGGGAAGGAGGCATTGACCCAACCGACGATGCCCTCCTGGGAGCGGAAGTTGGCCGACAGGGTGAGGGGCTCGAGGGGAAGGAAGCCGAGCCCCCGGCGCCGGGAGCGCAGGTAGAGGCCCACCTCGGCCTCCCGGAAGCGGTAGATCGACTGCATGGGGTCGCCGACCAGGAAGAGGGTGCGCCCGTCTCCAGCCTCCCAACCCGCCGTCAAGCGCTCGAGAAGCCCGTACTGCCCCCAGGAGGTGTCCTGGAATTCGTCGACCAGGATGTGGTTGATGCGGCTGTCGAGGGCGAGCAGCAGGTCGGTGGGGCGATCGGCCTCCCCCAGGGCCTGGGAGGAGCGCCGGGCGACCTCGATGAAGTCGGCCTCCCCCCGCTCCCGGAAGACGAGCCAGAGCTCGGCGGCCGCCCGGGGGAGAAGGGTCACCAGGGCCTGAAGAACCCGCCACTGGGACTCATCGTAGAGCGCCGCAGGGAGAATGCGGACCTCCGAGAGAATCCCGGGAACCTCCGGAAGGCCCGCGAGGGAATCGAGAAGAGCCGTCATGCGCCCCTTCATGGCCGCGGAGGCGCCGGGCCCTGCGGGGAAGCCGATGGCTTTGGTCACCCCTTTACGGAGTTCGCCGGCCTTGGTGAGGAGCAGCTCGGCCACCCCCTGCCAGGCGGGAAGATCCTGAGCCGCCGCCTCGGGAAAGGTCCGGCGGCCGGCCAGGGCAGCGACAGGGCTCTGCGCCCCCTCGGCCGCCAGGTTGCCTCCGGCGTAATCCCCCAGGGGGACGAGCTCGGCGCGCACCCCCGGGGGGAGGGCTTTCCGGGCGTCGGCCAGCACCGACTCGACGAGGCTGCGCAGGGCCCCCTCGAGGTTGCGGCGCTCTTCCTCTCCGGCGTTGCCGACCAGGTGCCGCAGCCACTGGTCCCGCCGGGCGAGCATCCCCACCAGCAGGTCCCGCAGCAGCTCGAGGCGGTTGTCGAGATGAGCGAGCAGAAGCCGGGCCGCGTCCCCTTCGGCGCCCCTCGCCTCGACCAGGGCGAGGACCTTGTCGGCGGCCTGCCGGTAGAGGGGCCAGGCATCCTCCGTCACGGCGGGGTGAGCGCCGAAGCGGGAGACCCAGGGGAGGCGCCGGGCGAGGGAGGCGCAGAAGCCGTCGATGGTCTGCACGCCGAGGCGGGCGGGGTTCTGGAGCAGATCCCATCCCCGCCTGCCGTCGTTTTCGAGGGCGGCCGCCGCCAGGTGCCAGGTGGTCCGGGCGTGGGCCTGCTCGGGCTCCGGAGCCCGGGCCCCCTCGAGGGCCTGAAGCAGGCGGGCCCGCATCTCCCCGGCCGCCTTGCGGGTGAAGGTGATGGCGAGGATCTCCTCCGGGCGCTCCACCCGGGAGAGCAGGGCGAGGATGCGCTGGATGAGGAGTTCGGTCTTGCCCGAGCCGGCGGGGGCCTGGACGATGAAGGACTCCCGGGGGTCGAGGGCCCTCTGCCGGGCGGGAGCGTCGGAGAGGGGGCGCAGGGTCTCGCTCATCCCTCCCCCTCCTGTTCGAGGAAGGCGCCGTCCCCCTCGGTGATGCGGCAGAGGGGGTGAAGGTCGCAGGTGCCGCAGGCCTGCTTGGGGTCGAGGGGATCGACGGGGGCCTCCCCGGCGCGGTAGGCCGACCCGAGGCGGTCGAGGCTGCTGCGCCAGGAGTCGAGAAGCTCGGGCCATCCGGCGATGCCGGCCTCGGAGAGGGCCCTGTGGGAGGCTGCGGCAGGCACCCGGGGGAGCAGGTCGTCGCTTCGTCCCACGCCGGTGAAGAAACACTCTCCCCGGCGCACCCGGGCGAAGGCGACGGCGGAGAGCCCCCCTCCCCCTTCCCCCACGGCGTAGATGGGAAGCTGCGGCTCCCGCAGCCGCTCGCCGAACCAGTCCCGGGGATTGGCCTGGCCCGTCTTGTAGTCGAGAATGACCCGGGAGCCGTCGGCCAGGGTGTCGATGCGGTCGACCCGGGCCCGGATGGTCAGGCCGCCGACCACCTCCTGGTGACGGGTCTCGAGTTCGGACACGGCGAAGGGTGGCCGGCCCCGTTCGAGGTCGAGCCACTCGAGGGCCAAAAGCGCAAGGCGCTCACCCTCGAGCTTGCGCAGCTCCGGCTCGAGGGTGAGACGGCGCTCCGTCTCGTAACGATCCAGAGCTCCGGTGACGGCTCCCTCGACGGCAAGGCGCAGTGCCGCCGGGGTCAGGCTCGCCAGGGCCCCCGAATCTCCCGTGCGGCGCCAGAAGATCTCCAGCACCGCGTGAATCAAAACACCCCGGGCGCCGGCGTCGAGACCCACCCCCGGACTTTCGAGGCCGGCGGCCCGGAGGCGGTGCCGGGCGAAGGCCCGAAAGGGGCAGAGGGCCTGGTCCCGGAGGATGGCCGTTCCCCCGGAAGCTTCCTCCCCCGGAGGGAGAGGGGGCCCGGTGGGATCGAGAAGGTTCTCCAGGGCGGGGCGGGCCTGCCAGAGAAGGGCGGCGGGCTCCTGGGTGGGCCCCTCCGGCGGGGCGCCCTGGGGAAAATCCCGCAGAAAAGGGCTGGGACGGTGTTCGCTCCCCTCGGCCTGACGGGGGAAACTGGCCCAGACCCTGGGGGCGGAGGCCAGGAGACGCCCCGCCACCAGGCGCCCGAAGTCGAGCTCCCGCTCGGCGCTGGCATGGGGCATCTCCAGGCGCCGCTGCAGAGGCAGGGGGAGAAAGGGGTTGGGGCGCGGGGGAGCGGGAAGGGCCTCCTCGTGGAGCCCGAGGAGCCAGAGATGGTCGAAGGCGAGGCCTGCGGCCTCCAGGGGGCCGAGGACCAGAACCGGGCCGTCGGGGCTGTCGGGCTGGAAGACCCCCTGGCGGGCCAGGCGGCGCAGGGTGGAGAGGGCGCTTCCCCGGGTGACGGGACCGGTGACGGCATCGAGGGCGGCCAGGCGGCCGAGAAGATCCTTGAAGCCGTGGAAGGCCTGGAACTCGCGACTGGCCAGGGATCGGTCCCCGGGCCAACCGGCGGCCTTCAGGCAGGATGCGAAATGGCCCGCCCAGGCCCCGGGGGGCCGGGTGCCCCCTCCTGCCAGGGTGTCGAGCAGCCGGTCGAGGGACTGGGCCAGGCGGGGAGCGCGCCCCAGCCCCCCAGCGAACCCCTGCCGGGCCCTGGCGCAGAGCTGGCGCAGGGTCACCTCGGCGACGCCGAGGCGGCGCAGCTCCCTGTCGAGAAAGGCCCTCCCCTCCCCTTCCTCGCCATGGCCGGCCCAAAAGGGGGAGCGCAGCAGCAGGGAGGCGCGGGTCAGGGGGATACGGTGGTCGAGGGCGAGGATCTCCAGGGCCGCGGCGACCATCCCCTCCTCGGCCAGAGGGGCTCCGAGGGAGAAGCTGAAGGGGGCCTCGCCCCCCGCGCCGGAGAGGAGGGTGGCGGGGGCCAGCTCTTCGCGAAATATCCGCTCCACCAGGGGACGATAGCGCTCCAGGCCGAAGACGACCACCCCGAGGCGCCGCTCCCCCAACTCCAGAAGGGATCTCAGCCACCGGGCGCAGCGGCGCACCTCGGCGGCGGGATCTTCGCAGGGAACCTGACAAACCTTCCCGCTGCGCCCCCGGGCCGGGGGGACCTCCCGCACGGGACAGCCGGCTTTGGTCAGGGCGGCTGCGAGCCTCAGGGCCGGGGGCCCCAGCTCGTCGAACCCGACGAGAAAGGCTTGCGGCCGAAGAGGGAGACGGGATTCCTCGAGGGCCAGGCAGAGGAGCCGGGAAAGCTCCGCCGGGTCGAGCCAGCCCCCCTCCCGGCAGCGCCTGCTCCATCCCTCCCGCCACCGCAGGAAGGCCCTGTGGTCATCCCCCCCCTCCTCCGCGGAGAAGGACGCACCGTATTCGACCAGCAGGCGGTGGGCATCCAAGGCGAGTTCGGCCGTGGGGGGAATCTGGAGCAGCTGATCCTCGCTCCCCCGGTGGTCGGCACCGATGACCTCCTCCCAGAGGGTCAGCGCCTGCTGCCGATCGAGGAGGGACCCGTCGAGCCCGGTTTGGGCCGCGGCCCGGTGCATCCAGGCATCGAGGGGAAGGATATCGGGAGAGACCCAGGCGGCAAGGCGCCGGTCGAGCATGGCGGCGTCGAAGGCGCCGCGCAGATGGCGGGAGAGTCGCTTGTTGACGGTGAGGACCAGGG
>JBFHXN010000237.1:0-4708 GCA_041598955.1 Desulfuromonadales bacterium
GTCATGGTCAAGCCCGACCAGGCCAGCGTGAACGACATCATTCTCGCCCGCAGCTCCGACGCCGATCTCGTCTTTTTGGGCCTCGCCGCCCCGGAGGAGGGCGCGGAGGAGTCCTACGCCAAGCGCCTCTCCGAGCTCGTCGAAGGGCTCCCCTCCTTCTTCCTGGTCCACAACGGCAGCCTCTTCATCGGCGAGCTGGTGACTCCGGGCAGCGAGGGGAAAGGATAACTTCTCACTAGGGCCCTTGTGAGGGGCCCGCTTTAAACGCAAAGAAACCCCATCCCGGCCGGGATGGGGCTTCTTCTTTTCGGTCTGGGGAAAGACTCCCTGCTAGTGCCCCTCCTCCTGAAGGAAGACGGGGAAGATCTTGTTCAGGCCCCAGAAGAGGGCGAAGGGAGTCGCCATCACGAGCAGGGCGCCGGCCAGCCCTTCGCGAAAGGTCTCCCAGTCGTGGGGGATGATCGGCAGATGGTAGTGCATGAAGCCGGAGAAGGTGAGGGAGAAGGCCTGGCCTCCGATGACGACGTTCCAGCGCATCATGAAGACCCCGTAGATGACCAGGATCGAAGCCAGGGCCGCCCGTCGCACCGTCAGGCCGGGAAGCAGGAAGAGGAAGAAGGGGAGGAGGTTGCCGACCCCGTACTGCAGGATGAAAATCTTCGTGAAGTCGAGGCCGTAGATGACCTCCCGCAGGATGTCCCAGGACTTCTCCGCCGTGTAGCCCCGGAAGATGATGTCGAGCAGCTCCAGGGTCAGGGCGAAGACCATGAAGAGGAGCAGGTACCTCGAGGTCAGACGCACCTCATGGGTCTCCACCCCCTTGAGCTCCTCGGCGGTCGGAGCCCCCGGGCTGGCCTTGCGCCGGCGGGCGAGGATCTTGCGCAGCTCCATGGTGACGATGTAGCAGAGGATGCAGAGGGCGATCCCCGAGACCACCGCCGACATGATGAAAATGACGGGCATCAGGGGGGTCATCCAGAGGGCGTTGGCCTTGACGGAGCCGAAGATGAACCCCGCGTAGCCATGCAGGAAACAGGCGACGGGGATGCCGATGCCGGCCAGAAGGGTCACCGCCTTGTGGTCCTTGGCCAGTGCCTCCTCGCTGAGATCCATGGCCCCCAGGGAGAGGAGGGCGAAGAGCCGCAGGCGCAGATTCTCACCGGTGCCGCGCACGGGCCGGGCCCGAAGCTCGTTGACCGTCTCCACGAAGTGCCGGCGGTAGACGAACCAGAGCTCGGCGGCCACGATCGATCCGTAGGTCATGAAGACGATGCCGAAGGCGGCGATGGCCGAGGTGAAGTGGGGGGTGAGCAGCACGTTGATCCCCCTCAGGGGCTGCTGCAGGTGGAGCATCAGGGGCATCATCGCCACCGGCAGCAGGGCGAAGGAGAATACCAGGGCGAAGCGGGCGATCTCCCTGAGCTGCTTGACGCCGAAGACATGGTAGAGGGAGGAGAGGACGAAGGCTCCCGCCACCAGGCCCGTCATGAAAGGGTACATGACGATCTGGATCGACCAGTAGATATATTCGTTGGGCAGGACGAAGAACTCCTTGACCGTCCATAATTCACCGTGGACCATGGCTAGCGCACCTCCCTGTTGAGTCCGATGTAGAAGGCCTGGGGCTTGGTGCCGAACTCGTCCTTGAGCACACCTACCCGCTGGGTCATCACCACCCGTGTGACCGGATCATCGGGATCCCTCAGGTTGCCGATCCTCCGGGCGCCGTAGGGGCAGGCGTCGACACAGGCCGTCTTCATCCCCTGATGGATGCGGTGGTAGCAGAAATTGCACTTCTCGGCCACGTGATGCTCGGGATGGAAAAAACGGACCCCGTAAGGGCATCCCATGATGCAGTAGCCGCAACCGATGCACCATTTGCGGTCGACCAGGACCACTCCATCGGGTGCCTTGTAGGTGGCCCCCACGGGACAGACCTGCACGCAGGGCGGATTGTCGCATTGGTTGCAGAGCTTCGGGACGAAGAAGCCCTGCTCGATCTCCCCCTCCTTGATCTCCCTGTAATTCCCCCGACCCAGGTCGATTTTCGAGGTGGTGAAACCGTCCCGGGCTCCCTTGGGGGAGTCGGCGTAGGTCTTCCCCTCCTTGGTCATGACGTAGCGCTCCACCCAGGTGCGGGTGACGTTGGCGTCGTAGGGGGTGTCGTTCTCCGTCTTGCAGGCCTTCACGCAGAAGCCGCAGCCGACACACTTGTAGGTGTCGACCAGGAAGATCCAGCGCAGCTCCGGCCGGGCGGCGAAGAGTTCCTTGGGATCGACCAGCTGCAGGGCCGAGAGGGGCACACCGGCGCCGGCGATGGCGAAGATCGAATGCTTGAGGAAGTCGCGCCGCTTCATGACTACATCTCCTCCAGGTTCGGGTGATGGGGATCGTGACAGGAGCTGCATTCCTCGCCCGGGTTGTGGCTTTGGGGATCAATCCCGGGAATCGCCATCCTCCCGCTGGTGGGATAGGGAAGCCAGGCATGGCAGCGCAGGCAGAGCTCGCGGCTGCGGTCGATGGCAAGGGCAGGGGGATCGTCGGGATGGCCCAGGGCCGGTCCGTGGCAGTTCTCGCACTGGATGGCGCCGTGGGGGGAGGCGTCCCGCCCGGTGGTCTTCTCCTCGTGGCATTCGGCGCAGTAAACCGCCCCGAGATACTTGGGCTGCGGGTCCTTCCACTCCTGAACATTCCCCTCCCGGTACCAGCCATACATGTACCCGGTCTCGTGCACCCCGAAATCTTCGGGCACCAGAAAGACCCTGGCGAGGAGAATCACGGCCACGATAGCAAGAAAAACCCAAAGCGGTCGCCAGACATGACTCTTCATTCCCTGCTCCCCTTCCCTGTCGGGACAACTCTCGAAAAGATGGTAAACATTCACTAACTCTAGGGGCTTTGCACCCGTTGTCAAACGGTTGCCCAACCGTTGGGGCCTTGTGGAGGCCCTTCCGCCACTTCCAGCATGGCCCAGCTTTCCCGAGTGGCCCGCTTCTTGGTCAGCCTTGGGATTGTTGACTTTTGTACTGACCATTCCGGGACGGTGTGCTAATATTATAAAAAGCCGTTCTATCTGGCAAACGAAAACGTAATTAAAACTTGCTTACCCAGCAAACCGCCTGAAAAAATTACTCTTTTAATATAACAACGTTTTCCAGCCACAGGAAATTTTCACGCGGTGACGGGACACCTCCCATCGCTGAGCCCTTTTCTGACACTTGAATCTTCAAGCTTCTGGGGGATCCCATGTCGTCGAAACCGTCACTGGAAGAGCGCATCGATCAACTCGAGGAGCGGGTCGAGGGGCTCAACGATCGGGTCAGACAACTGAGCACCCTTCTGCGCCAGGTCGGCGCTCCTCTTCCCCCCGAAACCGAAACCCATGTCACCCAGACGGAGCCGGAGGACAGCTCGGAGGAGCTTCTGACCTGGGTCGGACAGTCCTCCCTGCTCCCGCGCATGGCGACACTCTGCTTTCTGCTGGTTGTCGCCCTCGTCCTGCGCACCGTCACCGACAGCCAGATCGTCGATCAGCAGGTCGGCTCCCTTCTCGGAATGACCTACAGCGGGGTCCTGCTCTTCGCCGGCTGGCAGCTCTACCGCCGGCAGCACTCCCTGGCGGCCATTTTTTCCGTTTGCGGCGCGGCGCTGATGTACACCATCGTCGTGGAAACCCACTCCCACTTCGAATCGCTCCCCACCGTGCCGGCCTACGTCCTGCTGATGGCCACCGGAACCGCCATGGCCGCCATCAGCTACCTCAACCGGGTCGCCCTTCCGGTGATCGTCGGCACCCTGGGGCTTTGCCTGGCAGGAGTGGCCGTCGATTACCCCAACCCCTTCTACCCCTACCTCGCCCTGGTCCTTCTCTACGCCAACATTCTCGGCACCTTCGCCACCCGCATGAAGCGCTGCACCTGGCTGCGATGGATCCTCCTTATCGTCACTCTTCTCATGCTTCAGGCCTGGGGCATCCGCCTGGCGGTCGCCCTGGCCCGCGGAGAGGCGATCCCCGCCGAGCTCGCCGCCGGATGGTATCTGCCGGTGGTTGCCGTCTTTTTCGCGACCTTCCTGACCATCGCCGTTCTCGGCATCCTGGTGCGGGGGACGGAGAGGGTCTCCCGCTTCGACTTCTCCCTGCCGACCATCAACGCCCTCTGGGCCTTTTCGGCAGCCCAATACGCCGTGTCCGGACGATCCATGGCCCTGGGCCTCGCGGGGTTGACCGCGGCGGCCCTGCACATGGCGGCGGCTGCCT
Source organism: Desulfuromonadales bacterium (assembly GCA_041598955.1). Lineage (GTDB taxonomy): Bacteria > Desulfobacterota > Desulfuromonadia > Desulfuromonadales > JBFHXN01 > JBFHXN01. Next base: position 4,259 of record JBFHXN010000237.1, read on the forward strand.
GGCTGGGACGGCGCCACCTGGAGGGAGCCCCCGGCACCAACGCCTTTGCCGTGGCCGGCGCCGCCCTGCTCGCCCTTGCTCTCCCCATCTCCCTGGGGAGCACCCTCCTGGCCCTGCCGCTGCTCTCGGCCCTGGCCTTCGGACTCGCTCTTGCGGCCAGAAACTGGGGAAGCGGCGGCGCCCGCTTCACCTCCTACCTGCTCCAGATCTACACGGTCATCGCCCTCGCCCAGAGCGAACTTGAGGTTGAAAAGCTCCCTTCCCCCCTCCTGGCCATCATGGTCGCCGCCCTGGTCGCAGCCCTCTCTTTCTTCCACTACCGGTGGTGCCGAAACAACGCACCACCGGAAGGATCTCTCTTTTTCGGCCGATTCGACCAGGAGAACCGCCTGGCGACACTGCTCCTTCTCGGCTCCCTGGCCGCAGGCTTCTTCCTCGCCCGGACCGGCA
>JBFHXN010000238.1:0-4700 GCA_041598955.1 Desulfuromonadales bacterium
GCCACCGGCTTCAGAAAGCTGGCTTCGGGAGCATTAGAACCGTTGACATTCCGGGGAGATAGGTCTAATTTTGGGGGGCTTTTTTTGAACGTTTGAATTGGGGGATGGGGATGGAACAAACGGGAGAGAGATTGTCTTCGAAGTGAGCCGCTGCCGCCGGATCGAACCGGTGGGGCGGTTTTTTTTATGAAAAAACATAACCACCCTATTTCATAGGCGGTGCTAGAGCGATGCGCCCCCCCTCCGTCCCCCCTATTCCACAGGGGGGAAACGAGCGGAGCGAGCAGGGGGGGTAATATCCACCACGAACTCACCCGCGAACATCCGACCACCCACAACCAAGGAGCTGACCCCCATGCCCACCGCAACCGCCCGTCACATCCTCGTCGACACCGAGGCCGAGTGCCTGAAACTCAAGACCGAGATCGAAGGGGGAGCCGAATTCGCCGACGTGGCCCTGAAGAACTCCTCCTGCCCCTCGCGCATGCGCGGCGGAGATCTCGGCGCCTTTCGCCCCGGGCAGATGGTGAAAGAGTTCGACGAGGTCGTCTTCTCCGGTGAAGTCGGCAAGGTGCTCGGCCCGGTCAAGACCCAGTTCGGCTATCACCTGATCGAGATCACAAAGCGCTGGTAAAGAGGCCCGATCGCCAGGCAGAGGCCGGGAGGTTTGGCCTTGACAACAACTTAACCTCTTGTTAAGTATTGACATGTATCAGTTAACGTACCTGAGACGGGCCAACAAAGCGCTGCTCGCCATGCCGCGCAACACCGCTTTGTTGATCAGAGACAAGCTGCGACAACTCGCGCACGACCCTCATGCCCCGAACCACAATGTGACGAAACTCCAGGGACGAGAAGGGTATCGGCTGCGCGTGGGGGACTGGCGGGTGATCTACGAAATCCGGGAAGACGTTCTGATCATTCTGGTGCTCGACATCGGACCGCGTGGAGGTATCTATCGATGAAGCCTCAGATCATCAAAAAAGACGGCAAACCTGAATACGCCGTGATTCCCTATGACGAATACCAACAACTGGTTGAAGCGGCCGAAGCGCTGGCGGATGTCAGGAGTTTCGATGGGGCCCGGGTAGCCCTAGTCTCCGGCGAAGAGGAGATGATCCCCGCCGAGGTGGTGGATCGCCTGCTGGACGACGCCAACCCGGTGAGGGTCTGGAGGGAGTACCGGGGTCTGCCTGCCGCGGAGCTGGCGAAAGCCTGCGGAGTGACAGCCGCCGCCATTTCACAGATCGAGTCGGGAAAGAGAAAACCTTCGGTCGCCCTCCTGAAAAAAATATCCAGAACCCTCAATGTCGATCTGGACACCCTCACCGCCACGGGGGACGATTCGCAGGTAGCATGATTCAGGACACCCCTGCGGGCGGGGGAACAGCACGTCCTGAGACTTATCCCCTTCGGGCCGTGACACGAATGCCCCATGAAAGACCAGAACTGCTTATCCTTTTACCGGCCTTGCCTTCTGCGCAATGAACAAGGGCCAAGCCTCACCCGTTTCAGGGATGAGGCTTGGCCCTTTTTTTTCCCGTCCCTTAATAAAAGGTCTGCTTACACGGCGAAGCGCACCCCTGCGTACTCGCTGTTGGACCAGACCACCCGGAACATGGCCCTGCCCGTCTTCTCCGATTCGAGGACTCCTCCGGCGCCCGGGGCGGGCGGGTTGGCCACCTTGAGCATCGCCCCTCCCCTCTCGCTGAGGTTGAGGACCTTGCAGGGCTCCTTGAGGTCGGCCTCGAGGACCAGGGTGGCGTCGAGTGAGACGGGATGCCTGACCTGTGCGCGCTCTCGGGTGATCGGGACCTGGACTCCATGCACGTCGAGGAGATGGCGCCCCTCACCCTTGACCAGCAGGGAGTCGGGATGGGCATTTTCCGTGATCAGGTTGTCGGGGCGGTAGGAGGGGTCTTTCTGAAGGCGGGTGAGGACGCTTTCGTGGATCATCTCGCCGTAATCGATCCAGCTGCCGACGGGGCGGCTGGGGGAGGGCTCTCCCTTGAACAGACGGCCGACGACATGCCGCCCCCAGACGGAGAGGACCCTGTAGAGGGGGGACATGGAGTCGTGCCTCGGGCCGAGGGCCCGGCGCTCGGCCTCGGCCGCCGGAATCAACCCCTCGAGAAAGGCGGTGTCGAGTTTCAGGCCGCATTCCATCGACCGGCGGGCCATCCAGTCGAGGGCAATGAGGGAGAGGTCCTTTTCACGGTAACCGCCGCCGACGTCGCTGTGCACTCCGGCGAACCAGACCTGCTCCAGATGCTGCCCCGGTTGGCGGCCGTCCCAGACCGAGGGGGCGAAGGGGGGGCGGCGCTCGTCGATGGCCAGGGCCTGGTAGGCCCGCTCGACATTCTCGCAGAGGTGCACGTTGCGGAAGCCGACCCATTTCTTGGTCAGGGCGCCGACGAGGGGCGTGGGAATGCCGAGGGCGCCGACGGTGTCCCAGACGCCGAGGCAACGGATCGAGGGCTTGACGGTGCGCTGGGTGAGCTCGCGGATCGCCTTGAACTCCTTCTTTTTGCGCTTGCTCTCCGACCCGCGATAGTAATCGAGGATCTGGGGGAGATGGTCGAGCTCCCTCTTGGTCAGGATGCCGATGCCGTCCAGCAGCCCGCTGAGAAGCCGCACGGTGTAGGCCCCCCGGCTGAAGCCGAAGAGAAAGAGCTCGTCCTGCTCGCAGTAGTTGTGGGCCAGGAAGCGGTAGCAGTCGGCGATGTTTTTGCGGATCCCCCAGCCTGTGGCTCCGCGGGCCTTCTTCTCGATGGGTCCGATCGATTCGGCTCCGATCCCGGCGTCGTAGAAGGCCACCTGGTGGATTCCCTCCTCACTGTCGTAGGAGCTGATCGCCCGGGCCAGTCTGAGGACATTGGTGATGCAGACGCTCCCGTCGCTCTTCTCTTCGGGGGAATTCCAGGTGCCGTCGGAACAGATGATGATCCTCTTTTTCATGGTTCACCTCCCTGTTGAACGCTTTCCTCTGCGATCGTTGTCCCCGGGGTCAAAAAAGTCTGGGCTCATCTTCTACATTGCATTTTGACCAAGGGGGATGGGGTGTCAATCGGTCTTCTCGAAAAAGGCTTGTTTAGCCATAATAGGGGAGCCGGTCCAGGAGAGGCTGATGGGGGTCGTGAAGGGGAGATGGGTCGGGGTCGTGAATGGGACAGGCACCCCTGGGGGGGGGGCGTAAATGTGACAGGCACCCTGCGGGAGCCTGTCCCTGGGGAAGGGGGCACCATGCCACCGGGAGAGCACATGCTGACCACCGGGATCTTCATCCCCCGTCCGCGCAGGGAGGTCTTCTCCTTCTTTGCCGCTGCCGAGAACCTTGAGCGGATAACCCCTCCGGAGCTGAACTTCCGGATCGTGACCCCTCTTCCCATTCCCATGAGCCAGGGGACGCTCATCGATTACCGGCTCCGACTCTTCGGCATCCCCTTCCGCTGGAGGAGCCTGATCTCCCGGTGGGAGCCCGGCGTCTGTTTCGTCGACGAACAGCTGGAGGGGCCCTATGCGCGGTGGGTACACACCCACACCTTCCGGGATGGGGAGGGAGGCACCCATGTGAAGGACGTGGTGCGATACCGCCTCCCCCTTTTTCCCCTGGGAGAGAGCGCCTATCCCCTGGTTCGGCTTCAGCTCAAACGGATCTTCGAGTACCGCGCCCGCCGGTTGGTGGAACTGCTGGGCGGTGGCGGCGGAGGCGGTGCGTGAGAAGCCCTGGCTCCCCGAAAACCCGACTCTCCCATGAACTCAGCACACGCCCCGGGCTTGCATATCCGCGCCGAAGGGTTAATCTGGACCCTGTTCCCTTTTACCGGAGGCAACCATGATTCGATCCATTCCCCTTGTCTTTCTCCTCTTTCTCTTCGCGGCTCCGCTGGCCTCCTTCGAAGGCCCCTCCCTCGCCATGGGCCAGGCCCTCTTCGAGTCTCCGGAGCTCGGCACGTCGGGGAAGAGCTGCCTGAGTTGTCATCCCACCGGGAAGGGGCTGCAGGGGGTCGCCCACCTCGATGACAAGGCCCTCTCCAGGACCGTCAACACCTGCATCCGCAAGCCCCTGCAGGGCACGCCCCTCGATCCCGCCTCCACGGAGATGCAGGCTCTCATCCTCTACCTGCGGTCCTTCGCCCCGGCCCCCTGAGGAGGTTCTCGGAAGGCAAGGCTTCGGAATCACCGAAGTGACGTTTTTTTTAATCCCGGGTCGCCATATGGCCGATTCGACCTGTTGTTCCCCTCCCCTCCCCCTCCCCCTTCCTGTTTTTCCCCCTTTTTGGATTATCCAACTTTCTTCGTAGTTTCGGCATATTCAAAATACCACCCATCTCATGGGGTCAGATATGATTAAATATGGTCAATGTTGTTGATTTGGCGCTTCTTTTGCTCCTCTCTCCAGCAGTGAACACTTGCTATCCCTGACTTTGGGACCCAACAGGAGAAAAGGAGAACCATCATGAAAAAGGCAACCGTCTTCGCCCTGGCCTGCATTCTGGCCGCCCTCGTCGCTTCGCCGGCTCTCGCTTTCCAGGACGTCACCCCCATCGACGCCTACGCCATGGCGACCACCGACCCGGGCACCTACATCCTCGACGTGCGCACCATTGCCGAGTGGCAGTGGGTGGGACACCCCGGCAAGAACAAGCTCGGCGAAGGAGCCGCCCTCGAAGGGAAAGTCGTCAACATCTCCTACCAGA
>JBFHXN010000239.1:0-4688 GCA_041598955.1 Desulfuromonadales bacterium
CTGAACCATCCAACCCCTGACATGCTCTAACAGTGCCCTTTCCTCCTCTAAATATACAACTTCGGCCCTGGCGTAACCCTGGGATCCTTTGCGACACAAAAAAAGCATAGGATTTGAAGCTTGATATAAACAATTTAAGAGCTTAAATTATCAGATCATTCATAGGCGGGCTTCTGCTCGCTCATTCAATTCCAGGCTCCCTTTACAAGGAGCGACCTTCCATTTCTCAAGGAGGCAAAGGATGATGGATTGTGTGGCACGGGTTGCGGTGAGACGCTTCAAAATTTTTTTATTGTTTTGTTTTTTATCTCTTTCCGGTGCGGCACAGGCTGGTGTGAGTTGGCAGCAGCTTTATGACGGAGGCAAGACAGACGTTGGAGGCCCCGTCCTTCAGACCTCCGACGGGGGATATCTGTTGGTCAGCAGGACCGGTTCTTTTGACGGCTCTCTCGACCCCTGGATTTTCAAGGTCGACCCCCTTGGGCGGGTCCAGTGGCAAACCCTCCTTCCGGGAGTTGGGCTTACCAACCTGGCCAGCATCACCCTGAGTGCTGACGGAGGGTGTTTCGTTGCCAGCCATTCCTTGGTTCTCAAACTGGATAACATGGGTCGGATCGTCTGGCAGAAGCGATACCTCTTCGATGGCATCGGGTACGATCCCTCTACGATTATTGCCACGACCGATGGTGGGATCGCCATAGCCGCCACAAGCGACCTATCAACAAATTACTCGTCGAAGAAACGTCTCTTGGTCTTCAAGCTTGACGAAGCCGGCGAGGTTGAATGGCGGAAGCTTTACATTACTCCGGGCCAGATGCTCTCATCCGGCAACATTATTCAACTCCGCGAGGGAGGCTACCTCGTGACCGCCCGAGACTACGGCAATGGAGTAGCCCACAACGTCGCTCTTATTAAACTAAACACCCAAGGGGACATCCAATGGCAGAAGGCTTACGGAGGTCCATACTTCAACATTGTTTACAGTGCTCTCGAGACGCCCGAGGGCGACATCCTTCTGGCAGGTACCAATCCACAACCCTACCCTGTTTGGGAATACCCCTGGATTATGAAGCTCAATGCTGATGGGGAGATCCTGTGGCAACGCCAATACGACGATCTTGCCGAGGTTCGCTATCACGTCCAACTTCACGAGGACCGTCAGGGGGGATACGTCTTGGCAGGCACGGAAACGGGCCTCCATCCTTTCTCCTTGCGCATCGACTCCTCAGGGGCCGTCCGTTCCCTGACAAACATCATTGGGGGGCGCCGCGGCAGGTTGGAGGTCTTTCAGCCGACGACGGACGGGGGGTTCATCCTCTCGATGTATGTGGACCACTACTACAGACATTCGGGCGACATGCTGATTGCCAAAGTCGATTCAGACTTCACCACTTGCGGTGGGCACCCCACTTCCTTTTACACCGGCAGCTCGGAAAACGGCTTTGCCGTGGGTAGCCCCGGCCTGATTCAGAACACGCCAAGCGTTTCCGTGGCACCGACCGCATTCTCAACCACCGCGACCAATCTCGTCCCGTCGTACGTCTGCCTCTCTGCCATTCCCGCTCTCGACATCGTCGCTCCCGGAACATCGGTCAATTTCGGACAGGTGGAAGTGCATGGAGAGGGAAAAGAGAGGATTCTTCTTCTGAATGCGGGCGGGGCTGACCTTTCCCTGAGGAACTTCTCCCTTGAAGGAGGCGACGGAAGCGAGTTCGGCTTCACCCATAACTGCGGGAATCTCGCGCCTGGGGAAACCTGCTCCATCGAGGCGTGGTTTTCTCCATCGGTCGTGGGAGAGAAAAAGGTCCGCATTGCTTTCACCACGAACGACCCTGAAAACCCTTCAGCGGCTGTCATTTTGACCGGAGAGGGTGTCGATACGACGCCGCCGGTGATAACCCTCCTGGGGCCCGAGGAACTGACGATCGAAGCAGGAACCTCCTATTTCGATCCGGGTGCGAAAGCCTTCGATTTGGTCGATGGAGATCTGACCCCGGCAATCAGGACCGAAAATCTGGTTAATATTCATGTCCCAAGCACCTACGTGGTCACCTACAACGTGAATGACAACGCAGGCAATCGTGCCACCGAGAGAACCCGGACAGTTCACGTGATCGACACAACCCCTCCCGTCCTTTCACTCTCCCTGGACCGAAAGGAACTCTGGCCCCCCAATCACAAGATGGTTCCGATCAAAGTTCAGGGCCTGGCGGAAGATCTAGGGTCCGGGGTGGCTGAGGTCAGGTTCGAGATTGTCGATGAATACGGGGCCCTCAGCTCCAAGATGGCGGGGATCCCGGAATCGATAAGCCTAGAGGCCTGGAGAAATGGAAAGGATTCGGACGGTCGGCTCTACAGCCTGAGACTCATCGCTGTTGATGGGGCAGGAAACGAGAGCATCACGATAGCCGAGATTCTGGTTCCCCACGACCAAAGGCCCTAGGTCTTTCCCTTCAGATTCCTCAAAGCAACGGAGGCCACTGCTATGCGCAGTGGCCTCCGTCGTTTCTGGAAACTAACTTTTTCTAGAGAAGCCCCTACCCTCCCCCTACGGCTGGCCCGCGGCACTCGCCGTCGGGATCGAAGGCGTTGATGCGGCGGATGAAGGCCTTGAGCAGGCCGTAGGAGCGCTTGTCGAACTCGAAGGCGAGGCGGGGCAGGTGCAGAAGGTCGGGCTGGTCGGCCTCCACCGGCAGGGGCTCGCAGGCACGGATGGTGCTGCCGGGCTTGAGGATTTCGCTGAATTCGCTCTGCAGGGTTTCGATCTGCTCGGGGAGCAGGGGGTGGTTGAGGCGGATGACCAGGGTGTCTCCGACGAAACGGCTGGAGTGGTAGACCCGGTAGAAGTCGTCGATGAGCTGCACCGCCTCAAGGGGGTCGCGGGTGATGGTGAAGAGGGCGAAATCCTCCCCGGAGATGAGCCCCTTCTTGAGCAGGGTCTTCTTGATGAACTGGAGCCAGTTCTCCCAGTAGTCTCCGTCCTCGTCGTCGATGAGGATGAGCGGGATGGGGGGGTTTTTCCCCGTCTGCACCAGGGTGAGGGTCTCCATGGCTTCGTCGAGGGTGCCGAAGCCGCCGGGGAAGAGGGCGACGGCGTCGGCCTCCTTGAGGAAGGCGACCTTGCGGTTGAAGAAGTACTTGTAGGTGATGACGTTCTTGCTGGTCGACATCACCGGGTTGGTTTCCTGCTCGAAGGGGAGCCGGATGTTGACGGCGAAGGAGTTCTCCGGGCCGGCCCCCTCGTTGCCGGCCTGCATGATGCCGCCCCCTCCGCCGGTGATGACCATGTAGCCCCGCTCGACGAGCAGCCGGGAGAATTCGACGCACTTCTTGTAGGCCGACTCGTGGGGCTCGGTGCGGGCCGATCCGAAGATGGTCACCTTTTTCTTGTTCCGGTAGGGGCCGAAGAGCTTGTTGGTGTAGCGCATCTCCTTCATGGTGGTGCGCATGAGCTTGAGGTCGGCGAGGTAGTCGTTCTCCTGGCCGGCCTTGAGGGCGCTGATGATCATCTCGCGGATCAGGCGGGGGTGGTTGACCCCGGCCTTGGACATGATGTCGTCGATGAGTGCGTCGAGTTCGTTGTTGGTGCGATCGAAGCTGATGTCCATGTGACGGCAGGCTCCCGAAAAATGGATGGTTGGATTCGGACGACGGCGGATGATCGAAGGGTCATGCCCGGTTTGGCTTGTTCGTTGCCCCCCGGGCCATGGGCGGAGGGCCGAGAAAGGGGCGCCCGGCGAGGGTTTCGGCCCGCAGCAGCAGCCCGCGCATGCCGGCCCCGGCGTAGCGGGACTCCAGGTCGCCGTAGCGGCGGCGCAGATCGGTTTCGAGGTTGCCGAAGCGCTCCCGGTCGGCCGGGGTGAGGCGCTCTTCGACGGCCTCGCAGAGAAAGGTGACGCAGTTGTAGGGGCGCCGCCCCGCTTCCAGAATGCAGCCGCCGTCGCCGAGCAGGGGGCAGGTCCGCCCGAAGTCGAGGGGCGGGGGCTCCTCTGCGGCGAGCAGGAAGGGGAGCAGGTTGGCCAGGGTCAGGTGGTGGCGGCCCAGGCCGCAGCATTCTCCGTCGCAGGCGGCGCAGAGACCGGCCCCCCCGGCGGCGAGAAAGAGGAGATGGAGCTCCTCCTGGAGTTCCCTGATCGTTTCGAGATCCCCCCTCAAGGAGGCGCGCTCCTCGGGGGCGAGGGCGGCGAGTTCGGCGCCGACGGCGTCAACGACGCTCCGCCAGAGGCGCTGCCAGTCCTGGGGGGTTTTCTCTGGGTCCATGGTGTCGCAAGGGGCCCCGGGAAACACCGGGGAAAGAGTGGCTGGAGAAGTCCGTAAGCCGGGTTCTGTTCCCCGCTCCGGTTACCCTCGGCGGGGCGATGATCATTCCTCTAGGGCCGCCGTTGCCGACGGCCTCAAGCAGCCAACCCGGGAGCCTCGGACGGGCCGTCCTCAAGCGCTCCTCTATTAGGCCTTGCTCCGGATGGGGTTTACCGAGCTGCCGACGTCACCGCCGGCACTGGTGAGCTCTTACCTCACCCTTTCACCCTTACCTGCCGTCGCACGAGGCGAAGGCGGGCGGTCTGCTCTCTGTGGCACTTTCCCTGGGGTCGCCCCCGGTCCCCGTTAGGTACCATCCTGCCCTGCGGAGCCCGGACTTTCCTCCCGCCCCCGAAGGGGCCGGCGATCATCTGTCCTTCTCCAGCCAC
>JBFHXN010000240.1:0-4685 GCA_041598955.1 Desulfuromonadales bacterium
AAAAAAATAAAATTTTGATCAAGCGGATATAAAAAAATATTTACAAGGTTCGAAAAAAAATAAGTTTGGTATAAGATGTTAGAACATATGGAAGCCTAAGTATTAAAAATGAAAACACTTGCAATCCTAATATTTCTTTTTATTTCTCTTCACGCAAACGCATCATGCGTCGTTCTTCTTCACGGTTTGGCTCGATCCAATAGTTCCATGAAAAAACTCGAGGCAATGCTTCAGAAAGAGAATTTTCAAACGATCAACGTTGATTATCCCTCCAGGGAATACACCATCGAGACACTTGCAGAAAAAGCAATTCCACCGGCCTTGGATCAGTGCTCGGAAGATGACCAAGTTTATTTTGTGACTCACTCATTGGGCGGAATTTTGGTTCGTCAATATTTGGCCAATCATACAATCCCCAATCTACACAGGGTCGTCATGCTTGGGCCTCCAAACAAGGGCAGTGAGGTCGTTGATAAGCTTCGAAACGTCCCAGGTTTTCATTTTATCAATGGAGACGCTGGACTGCAGCTCGGCACCGGAGAGATGAGTATTCCGAATCAACTCGGAAAAGCCGAGTTTGATGTAGGCATTATTGCAGGAACAAAAACCATAAACTGGATTTTATCGTCAATCATACCAAGCACAGACGATGGCAAAGTTTCCATCGAAAGGACCAAACTCGAAGGCATGAATGATCATATAGAAATGGAAGTATCCCATCCCTTTATGATGAAAAATACAAAGGTTATCGCTCAAGTCATCGAATATTTAAAATACGGAAAATTCACGCGGGCTGAAGACACCATAGAAAACATGTCTCAAGCTCCCTCCACCCAACTTCAGACCATGCCTGAAGGAAAATTATGATCCAACTCCGAGTCGGCTACGAAATCATCTACGAGTGCCCCCAGCCGACACCCATGGTTCTGACGTTGAACATCCATTACTCCCGCGCCTCCGACATCGTCGTCCCCGATCACCTCATCACCACCCCGGCTATCCCCATCACCGCCTATCGCGACAGTTTCGGCAACTGGTGCAGCAGGATCGTTGCGCCGATGGGAGAACTGCGGCTTTCCGCCGAGGGGGTCGTCAATGACCACGGGGAACCCGATCCGGTGGCCCCTACGGCCCCTCAGCATCCCGTGCAGGAGCTTCCCGAGGAGACCCTGCTTTTTCTCCTGGGAAGCCGGTACTGCGAAACCGATCTTCTGACCCAGACGGCCTGGGGGCTCTTCGGACATGCTCCCACCGGCTGGGGACGGGTCCAGGCCATCTGTGATTTCGTTCATCAGCATGTCACCTTTGGTTACGAACACGCCCGGGCGACGCGTACGGCCTGGGAGACGTTCAACGAGCGATCAGGCGTCTGCCGCGACTACACCCATCTGGCCATCGCCTTTTGCCGCTGCATGAACATCCCCGCGCGCTACTGCACCGGTTACCTGAGCGATGTCGGGGTGCCGCCTCCCTACGATCCGATGGATTTTGCCGCCTGGTTCGAGGCCTACCTGGGAGGGCGCTGGTACACCTTCGATCCCCGGAACAACACGCCCCGGATCGGGAGGGTTCTGATCGCGCAGGGTCGCGATGCGGCCGACGTGCCCATCAGCAACGCCTTTGGACCCAACATCCTGAAGAGCTTCCGGGTCTGGACCGACGAGGTGAAGGGCGGGGTGCCCTGAGGACGCCCCATGGCAAGGGCTTTGGGTTGCCTGATAAGTTCTCCTTTCTGCCAGGGATCAGGGAATGGTTGTCTCGTGAGATGTATTCGGTGCCACACCCGCTTCAGCGCGAACTGGGCTCAACCTGCGCCCGGCGGCTCGAGCGCGCCCGGGATATTCTTTCTTTCCTCCATGGCCGCTTTCCTTGCCTCTGTTATCACCTGGCTTTTCGACATCCCGCACCTCTGGTGGGTGTTGCTGCTCCTGGGGGCGGTTTTCGTTTTAAGGACATTCATCTCCTGGGCCGACTGCCGCCGAAGGGCGGGGCTCTCCGACGACACCGGCGAGACGTGCCCCCATTGTGGCGCTCATAACAGGGTGAAGCCTTGGTCTTTCTAGGCTCCGGATGATCTGCTATGACCCTCGATGAACTCTTCGGAAAATACGCCCTCGGTGTCATCCGCCCCGAGGATTACATCTCCTGGGCCGAGGAGCAGCTCGCACGCGGGATCGAGTCGGACAGCCTCCCCATCCTGGCGGGGCTGGATGGCCGGCAGCCCCTCGATTCGGTCGAAGTCGGGGAATGGTTTCAAAAGGTTCTCCGGGAGATGGACCTTCCATGGCCCGACCCGGACGATGCTCTCAGGCGCTACTCTCTGCTGCTCTGCGAGAAGATCCTGGCCGGTCAGATCCTTCCCTCCGAGGGACTGGCCTTGCTCTCCAGGCTCTGGAGGGCCTCGGATTACCAGGAGCCCCTCTACGCCCTCTGGGATGAGCTCGAGGAGGACATCTCCCTTCTCCCCAGGTACGGGCCCATCTTCAATTCGGGGCTGACGGAGACGAATGTCGACGACACCATCCGCAAGGTGGCCCGCCAATACCTTCTGCTGGCCGCGACGGAGCTTCCGGAGCGGTTTTCTCATCTCGGGTTCTGCGAAAAATGCCGCGTTCTTGCGGAGCCGGGGCGGGTAAGGGTCCGGTGGCCGTGGCTCCCCGAAAAGCTCTACAGGTTTCTTTTCAAGCGCGGACCCTCCTGGCAACTGGCCTGCGCCGGGTGCGGATCGAAAAAGCTCTTGATGATGAGTGACTGCGAGGGGAGGGCGCGCTATCTTGAGGGCGCCCGATAAGCAGGAAGCCGAAAGGGCAGGGCAGGGTGCCAACGATTTTCACACATTCCGTAGTCGGTCTCTCGGCGGCGACGGCCCTCTCCGGACGGAAATTCCCCGCCCGGTTCTGGGGGCTTTCCCTGCTCTGTGCCGTTCTGCCCGATGCGGACGTCGTCACCTTCAGGCTCGGCATTCCCTATGAACACTTCCTCGGCCACCGTGGCTTTTTCCACTCCCTCCTTTTCGCCATTCTGGTCGGCTTTCTCATCGCGCTTCTCTTCTTCCCGCAGGAGAAGCTTTTTTCGAAAAAATGGTTTTTCTACCTCCTTTACTTCTCGGGGCTGACCGCCACCCACGGCATCCTGGATGCCTTCACCAACGGCGGCCTGGGAATCGCCCTGCTCTCCCCCTTCGACAACCAACGCTACTTCTTCTGGACCACCCCCATCCAGGTCTCCCCCCTCAGCCCGGATCGATTCTTCACCGCCCGCGGCCTTGCGGTGATCAAAAACGAGTTGCTCTGGCTCTGGCTTCCGTGCATGCTGTTGGCCCTGTTCACCAGGCTCTACCGACGGAGATGAGAATCAGATCCTTCGCGACGTTCGTCAGTCAATTCGAGCTGCAACTTCGCCGGTCCCGGCCGGCCGCCGGGTTACTTTTCCTGTTCGGCCAGAAAAAGTAACCAAAAGGAGGCCGTTTTAGGCGCTGCGCCGGCATTACTTTTGCGGGGTGTCTGTGGCCAGCAGGGGGCGGCTCAGATCAGGGCGACCGGTTCGTCTTCGTCGGTCCCTCGGCGCCGCCCGGGGTGGGGTGACGTCCGTCTGCCGGGCTCTCACAAGGACCCGCGGTGGGTGGGTTTCAAAACCGTGAACCAGGGACGGACCGTTTCAGGTGCCTTTGTCCCAAGGCTTAATCTCTCGCTCTCTCCCTCCAGCCTGCGAAAACGATGAATAACACTTTTGTCTTCATCCTCTTCCTGCTCCTCTTTCCCCTCACCGCCCCTGCGGCGGAGTCGGGGAGTACCTGCTACGGCACGACCTCCCAGGGCCGACTCGAGGGGGGCGTTTCTCTGCCGGGGTCGGGGAATAACTTCGAGTCCTACAGCTCCCTCGGCAACCTGCTGGGGCGCACCTACGTCCACGACAAGGTCAAGGGTGTCGTCGTCGAGAGCTACAAAAAGCTGGAAGGGAGCCATCCCGACAAGGTCTTCATGTACGGTGAAACGGGATGGGAGAAGGGGGGTCAGTTTGCCCCCCACAAGACCCACCAGAACGGCCTCTCCGTCGACTTCATGGTGCCGGTCCTGGACGGGGAGGGGAGGTCGGTCCCCCTGCCGACGGGTCCCCTCAACCGCTACGGCTACGACCTCGAGTTCGACGATGCCGGCACCTCCGGCGAGCTGCGGATCGACTTCGAGGCCCTCGGCGCGCACCTGGTCGCTCTGCACCAGGCCGCCCGGGAAGCCGGCATCGACCTGTGGCGGGTCATATTCGACCTCCAACTCCAGAAACGCCTCTTCGCCACGGAGCACGGCGCCTACCTGCGGGCCCATGTCGAGTTTTCCAAAAATCCCGCCTGGGTGCGCCACGACGAGCACTATCATGTCGATTTCAAGGTCAAGTGCCGGCCCTTGTGATTCCGTCTACCCATGGAGTGAAACCATGACCTTCACCTGGTTCATCCTCATCGTCCTTTGCGGCCTGGCCAACCTCGTCTTTTCCCTGGCGATCCTGCGGGAGCTCACCGCCGGAGGGGTCAAGGTGGGGTACTTCGAGATCCGCTGGCACATCCACCGCCATTTCAAGGCCTACAAGGAGATCACCCGGGAGAAATACGGGAGGATCGGCATCCCCTACTACGGCTACCTGGGGTCCCTCTTTCTGCTGATCCTCTTCGTGGGGCTTTTTTTCCTCTC
>JBFHXN010000241.1:0-4679 GCA_041598955.1 Desulfuromonadales bacterium
AACTTCCGGGAGGCGGAGCGCCCCGGCACCTACCGGGCCGTGCTCGAGGCCCGCACCCTGGGGGTGGCCGCCCTGTTCACCCGCAACCGGGTGCAGCGCTACGAGGCCCTGATGGAGATGGGGCCCGAAGGGCGATTCCGGTCCCTGGAATACGACAGCCGCGTCCTCAAGGGAAGCGGCGAGGAGCTCCGGGACCGCGGCAGCCGGCTGATCTTCGACTATACCGCGCGGCAGGCCCGCTACATCAAGATCAAGGAAGGGAAGGAGTACAAGGAAGAGCTTCTCGAGCTTCCTGAGGAGGGGGAGTATTTCGACATCCTGACCGCTTTCTACAACTTCCGGGCCGGTCTTTTCGGGCCGGTGGAGAGAAACCGGCGCTACGTCATCCCGACCTTCAGCAAAAAAGGGGCCTCCGAGATCGTGGTGGAGACCCTGAGCGAGAAGGCCCAGGCGGCCCGGTCGTTTTTTCCCAAGGGAGGGCTGCTCTGCAGGGTGAAGGTCGATCCCGAAGTCTTCGACACCGGCTCCGGAGGGGTCTACGTCTGGTTCGACGAATTCGGCCGCCCGGCGAAGGGGGAGGTCGAAAACGTCGTCGGCATGGGGGACGTGCGGGGGAGCCTGCGCAAGCCATGAGCCCGAGTACGGTGGAACGGCTGGGTGAGAAAATCGTTTACGTGGTGGGGCACAAGAATCCGGACACCGATTCGGTCTGCAGCGCCATCGCCTATGCGCGCCTGCGTCGGCTGCAGGGGCTCTCCGAGGCCCGGGCCGCCCGGGCGGGGAACCTCAACCGGCAGACGGAGTTCGTCCTGGAGAGCCTGGGGGTGGAGGCCCCGCCCCTGTTGACCAACGTCCATCCCCGCGTCTGCGACGTGGTGGGGGGGGAGGTGATCTGCATCGAGGCGGAGGCTCCCCTGGTCCAGGCCCTGGAGCTCTTCCACCGGCACAACGTGCGCCTGCTTCCGGTCATCGACGGCGAGCGCAGGCCCCAGGGACTGCTGGTGCTCAAGCGGGTCTCCGAACACTTCCTGGTCGCCCGCCGGGAGGAGGAGCTGCGCCGGGTCCTCGTTTCGCCCCGATCCCTTCAGCAATGCCTGCAGGCCAAGGCTATTACGCTCTTTGGAGCCGAGGAGCTCGAGGAGCTTCACCTCTACGTCGGGGCCATGGCCCCGGAAACCTTCCGGGTCAAGATGGCCGCCGTCGACCCGCGGCGGACCATTCTCATCACCGGTGACCGGGAGGAGATCCAGCGGGCGGCCGTGGAGGCGGGCCTGCGGATGCTCATCGTCACGGGCAGCCTCCCCGTGCCCGAAGACCTTCTCACCCTCGCCCGGGAGAAGGAGGTGACGGTTCTGTCCACCCCCTTCGACACGGCCAACAGCGCCTGGCTGACCCGCCTGGCCACCCCCGTGGGAAGGCTGTCGGCGAGGGATTTCCCCAGAGTCGGCCTCGGGGACCTGGTGGAGGATCTGCGCCTGAAGCTGATGCACAGCCCCGAGCCGGGGGCGGTGGTCCTCGACGGGGAGGGGAGGGTGGCGGCGGTGGCCACCAAGAGCAGCCTGCTGCGCCCCTCTCCCGTGCGCCTGATCCTGGTCGACCACAACGAGCTCTCCCAGGCGGTGGCCGGAGCGGAGAAGGTGGAGATCCTGGAGGTTGTCGACCATCATCGCCTGGGGAATTTCCACACCGACCATCCCATCCGCTTCATCGTCCAGCCCCTGGGGAGCACCTGCACCCTGGTCGCCTCCCTCTACCGACAGGGGGGGCTCGATCTCGATCGGGCCACCGCCGGGCTGCTTCTGGCCGGGCTGCTCTCCGACACGGTCATCCTCAAGTCACCGACCACCACCGATGCCGACCGGGAGATGGCAGGGTGGCTCGGAGAGGTGGCCTCCCTCGACCCCCGGGATTTCGGCGGCCGGATCTTCTCCGCCGGGAGTACCCTGTCCGCCTTCGCTTCGGTGCGGGAACTGGTGTTGGGGGATTTCAAGGAGTATGAGGCGGGGGAGAACTCCTTCGGTGTGGGGCAGGTGGAGGTGGTGAGCTTTCAGGAATTCGAGGAGCGCCGGGGGGAGATCGCGGAATCCCTTCGCGCCCTTCGCCAGGAGCGGGGGCTCTCCATGGCCGGCCTTCTGGTCACCGATATCGTGCGGGAGACCAGCCTGCTCCTTGCCTTCGGTGGCAAGGAATTTCCCTACCTGATCGGCTACCCCCAACTCGAGGAGAACCTCTTCGAGCTCAAGGGGGTCCTCTCCAGAAAAAAACAGCTCATTCCCCACCTGCTGAAGGTCCTCAAGGGTTAGCCTGCAAAGACAGACCGATTAGGCGTGCCGAACCTCGCAGCAACCGACACTCTGCCGAGACTTGCTTCACCGCGGACAGCCTCTGCACCCACCAGACCTGAAAAGCCATGCTCCGCGGTCCGCAATCGCTAGTATCGGGTTGCCGGCGGAGGGGTGGGGCAAGTATTTACCCTTGAATTTTTTCCGGCGTGGACCTTTCGATTTTCACCTTGCGAATCGCCGTCGGTGTGACCTTGACACAGGTCAGCAGGTATTCCTTCCAGGCCAGGCTTTCCTCTTCCTTGGGGAAATGACCGAGCTGGAACAGGATCAGCCCGGCCAGGGTCTCATAGGGCACGTCGTCCGGAAACTGCACGCTGAGCAGATCTTCCAGGTCGCTGATGGGCAGCAGGGCATCGACCAGGTAGCCGTTGTCCGGGAGAGGCTGAATCCGCTGGGGCTCCCCCAGGTCATGCTCGTCCTCGATTTCCCCTACCAGCTCTTCGAGCAAATCCTCGGTGGTCACCACGCCGCTCAAGCTGCCGTACTCATCGACCACCATGGCCATGTGGATATGTCCGCGCTGAAACTCCCGCAACAGATCGTTGACCCTTTTCGCTTCCGGGACGAAGCAGGGAGGGCGAAGCAGGCCGTCCAGGCAGACGTCGACATTCTGTACCGCCTGGCCAAGGAGGTCCTTGCCATGAAGGAAGCCGACCACGTTGTCGAGTTCGCCGCGATAGACAGGGAAGCGCGAATACTGGCTCTCCAGAACGATCTGGAGTAACTGTTCCCGGTCCTGCTCCAGGTTCAGGGCCACCACCCGGGGCCGCGGCACCATCACCTCCCGCACCTGGGTGCGGGAAAATTCAAAAACATTGCGGATAAACTCCTGCTCGAGGGGCGTGACTGTCCCCGCCTCCCGCCCCTCTGCGATCAGGTGCTGGATTTCCTCCTTGGTGATGAACGCTTGACCCTCGCTCGCATTGATCCCCAGCAGGCGAAGAACCGTCCGGCTCGACAAGGTCAGGATGGAAACCGCGACCCCGCCGATGCGCGCCAGAAAGTGGATCGGCCGGGCCACGCCGAGGGCGATCCGCTCCGAGTGCTCCAAGGCCAGGGCCTTGGGGACAAGCTCTCCGAGAATCAGGGAGAGATAGGCGATGCAGCCGACCACCAGAAACAGTGCCAGTGGTTCGGCGGTGTTGCTGACCAGGCTCAGAGGCACCTGCTGCAGGTGAGGCTTGATCACCTCCACCGCGGCGGCGCCGCCGACGGCTGAGGCGAGGGTTCCGACCAGGGTGACTCCGATCTGGACCGTGGCCAGAAAGCGGTGCGGATCGCTGTGCAGTTGCTCCACCACCTTCGCCCGCCGGTCTCCGGCAGTCACCAGTTGGGCGATGCGGCCCCGCCGGACCGAAACGATGGCCAACTCCGCGCCGGCAAAAAAGCCGTTGGCGAGAATCAACAGCAGCACAACGACAAATTCAAACCAGAGGGTTCCCATGACAATCCCCTTGTGTTCCGATTATTGATCGCTCTTGGACGAGCCGCTCTCTCCGGCCTCGGTTTTGGTAGGGCTGCCCGGCACCCAGCCATGCACCGCTTCGGCGGTGGCAACCTCTTTGGGCATTCCCCGGGTCTTGAACATGGATACGACCATCGAGCCGCCGATGAGCAGGGCGGTGACCAGCAGCGCCGCCTCGGTGGGAATGACCTTGCCGAAGGCGGCGTTGATCAGCATCTTGGCCCCGACCAGAATCAGCACCAGGGAGAGACCGTACTTGAGGTAGTGAAAGCGGTGAATGATTCCTGCCAGGGCGAAGTAGAGCGCCCGCAGCCCGAGTATGGCGAAGACGTTGGACGTATAGACGATGAAGGGGTCGGTGGTGACGGCGAAGATCGCCGGGATGGAATCGAGGGCGAATACCACGTCGGTGACTTCGACCAGAATCAGCACCACCATCAGCGGCGTCAGATAGAGCAGACCGCCCCGGCGGGTGAGGAAATGGTTCCCTTCAAAACCTTCCGTCACCCGAAAATGGCGGCGGATAAGCCGAACCAGGCGGTTCCCTTCCATGTCCGGCGCCTGGTTGATGGTCACCAGCATTTTGCCCCCTGTGAAAATGAGGAAGGCGCCAAAGATGTAGATGACCCAGTGGAAGGACTCGATGATCGAGGCGCCGGCCAGGATCAGCGCCCCCCGCATCACCAGGGCGCCCAGTATCCCCCAGAACAGCACCCGGTGCTGGTACTGCGGGGGCACCGAGAAATGGCTGAAGATCAGGACGAAGACGAAGATGTTGTCGACGCTCAGGCTTTTTTCAAGCAGGTAGCCGGTAAAAAACTCGATCCCGGAGCTGCGCCCGAGAACATGCATAACCCCGAAGCCGAAGA
>JBFHXN010000242.1:0-4676 GCA_041598955.1 Desulfuromonadales bacterium
CCCCGCACCGGCCCCCGCACCGGCTTCGGGTCCCCTCAAGGAGGAGTACGTGGTGCGCCCCGGCGACACTCTCTGGGATCTCTCCCGCCGGTTTACGGGAAGCCCCTGGAACTACGGGCGGCTGGCCGAAGAGAACCAGATCGAAAACCCCGACCGGATCTATCCCGACCAGGTGCTGGAGATCGAAAAGCCAGGGGAGAAAAAGCCCTAGCCAGGGACTGGCTCCCGCCAGGGTGCCTGTCCCAGTCGTCCCGTCACCAGGGCGCCTGTCCCGGTCGACCGATAGCCCGATTGAGCCTTGCGCGGGCGGATGATTTTTGACATGATGACCTCCCCGGTGGCCGGCTTAAGCCCCGGGAATATCCTGCGGATGGAGAACTCGATCGGTGGCCAAGCAGATCCTGAAACTAGGCGAGGTCCTCAAGCAAGAGAAGATCATCGACGAGTACCAGCTCAACTCGGCCCTTTCCTACCAGCGCAACTGGGGGGGGAGGCTCGGCTCCTGCCTGATCAAGCTCGGCTACCTGACCGAGGAGGCCCTGCTGGAGTTTCTCGCCAAGCAGCTGCGCCTGGAACGGGTCGACCTCTACAAGGAGGAGATTCCCGGTGAGGTGTTGAAGTGCCTGTCGGGGGGCAAGGCTCGCCAGTACCATGTGATGCCGGTGCGCATGAAACAGGTGCAGGGGGCCCCCTGCCTGATGCTGGCCACCTGCGACCCCACCAACCTGCAGGCCCTCGACGATCTTCAGTTCATCGCCGGATGCCGCATTCAGCCCGTGCTCGCCGCCGAGTCGGCCATCGACGCCGCCATCGAGGTCTATTACGAATCGGAGGTGGCCACCCTGGTCGACGAGGTTGTGGAACCCTCTGCCCCTAAAGGGAACAAGCCCCCGGCATCAGCGCCGGCCCCCGTCAAGGAAAAGGCCAAGGCCCTCTCCCTCGAGGAGAAACACCAGGAACTCCTGAAGGTCCTCCTTGGCAAGGGGGTTCTGACGAATCGGGACTATGATCGGCTCAAGTGAGGAAACCTCCCCGGCGGACGGGGCCCGGAAGACTTTTTTCGGCGCGGCCTTCTGGCGCATCCTGCGCGGCAACCGCATGGCCATGGCCGGAGCGGCCATCGTTCTGACCATGTTCGTTATCGCGGCCCTGGCCCCCCTGCTCGGCAAGGATCCGGCGGCCATCGACGTGGCCAAGGCCCTGATGCCCCCCTCCTTCTCCCACCCCCTCGGGACGGACGACCTGGGGCGCGACGTGCTGGCCCGGATCATGTACGGGGCCCGCATCTCCCTTCTGGTCGGCTTCGTCGCCATCGGCATCGCCTCCCTCATCGGTATCCTGCTCGGTGCACTGGCCGGTTACTACGGCCGGTGGTTCGACGGCGTCATCATGCGCTTTGTCGACATCATGCTCTGCTTCCCCACCTTTTTCCTGATCCTGGCCGTCATCGCCTTTCTCGAACCCTCCATCTGGAACATCATGATCATCATCGGCCTGACGGGTTGGATGGGAGTGGCCCGCCTGGTGCGGGCCGAGTTCCTCTCCCTGCGGGAGCGTGACTTCGTGGTGGCGGCCCGCAGCCTGGGCGCCTCCGATCTGCGGGTCATCTTTCGCCATATCCTCCCCAATGCCCTCTCTCCGGTGCTGGTCTCCGCCACCCTCGGCGTGGCCGGGGCCATCCTCACCGAAAGCGCCCTGTCCTTCCTCGGCATCGGGGTCCAGCCCCCGACCCCCTCCTGGGGGAACATGCTCATCGCCGGCAAGCAGAACCTCGGGCAGGCCTGGTGGCTCTCGGCCTTTCCCGGCCTGGCCATCCTGGTCACGGTGCTCGGGTACAACCTGCTCGGCGAGGGGATCCGCGACGCCCTGGACCCACGCCTGCGCAGCTGACGAGGCGGTCTCATCCCATCCCCCCAGGAGAAGCCCTTGTCCATCCCCCGCGACATCTCCCCCTCGGAACTGATCCTGGCCCGCCGGAAGGCCTTCGAGGAAGGGGATTTCGGCTTCATCTTCGACTCCTACCACCCCGATTCCAACTTCCGCAGCCAGTTTCCCGACCGGGAGGCCTACCTCGACTACGGCCGCCAGGCCCTCGCCTCCGATTTCGTCATCCTGAGCTGCCGTATTCTGAAAGAGCGCTCCGGGGAGGAGGAGACCCTCATCCTTCTCTACCTGGAGAGCTCCTTCCGGGGGGAGAGGCAGGCGCTGTTCGAGGCGGCCCATTTTCTGAAGACCTCCCAGGGGTGGCGCTACCACTGGGGCGAGAAGCTCGAACGCTCCGGATTCTCAGGGCCCATCGAGGAACTCGGGTGGGAGGAGTTCGAGAAGGCCACAGGGAAGATTCTCTTCTAGCAGGACCAAATGAACGAACTTCACGGGCAGCTTACTTTCGGCGACAAACGTCAGCAGATTTTTTCCGAAATCCAACTTTCTGTCGCTAATTCACTTCAGGGATTTTGTTTTCGTGGTCATTCTGCATGATGAACTTCTTGACGAACTGGTTCGTGGTGCTCGCCTCAATCCAAGGCGACGTTTGAACCTCAACCTCCATGGCAGTGATGGGGATGCCTGTCAGCGTTTTTTCAACGCCGTGGAGCCCGATTCCTACATCCGTCCCCATCGACATCTCAGGGCGGCCAAGCCAGAGACCATCATCGCCCTGCGGGGTCGTTTTGCAGCCTTCGTCTTCCACGACGACGGGGTTGTCGAAAGCGTCATACCCTTTTCGGCCAACGGTCCTGCACGAGGAATAGACCTTCCCGCCGGGGTCTGGCATTCGGTGGTTTCCCTGGAGAGCGGGTCGGTATTTTTTGAGACCAAACCCGGGCCCTACCTTCCCCTTATCGCCAAGGACTGGGCCCCCTGGGCACCGGCGGAGGGGTCTGCAGAGGCCTTGGACTATCTCCAGCTGCTGCGCCAGAGGGGAGAGTCGGCTTCTGGCTGCGGGACTTAGTTCTGGGATTTTTTGATATGCCTGGGTGTTTCGGGTCCCCCCCATGCTCTCACTGAAGTCTCGACCGGACCCTGATCGGAGTTGCCCATGGAAGGCTACCGCTTCGTCATTCCCTACTCGGTCCGCGTGGCCGACGTCAACTACGGAGGGCATGTCGCCAATTCGGCGGTGCTCAACTTCTTCCAGGACGGGCGCATCGGCTACCTGGGGGAGCTCGGCGGGTTCTCAGAACTGGACCTGGGCGAGGGGTGCGGCATCATCCTCCCCGAGGCCCACGTGCGCTACCTCGCCGAGATGTTCCTGGGAGACCGCCTGGAGATCGGGGTCCGGGTGACCGAGGTGCGCAACTCGGCCTTCGTCATGGGCTACCGCATCGAGAGGGAAGGGGAGGTCACCGCCGAAGGGACCACGAACCTGGTGGCCTTCGATTACCAGAGCCGCAGGCCCCGTCGCCTCCCTGCGACCTTTCGCAGCGCCCTGATGAAATTCGAAGGCCTTCCGGGATAACCGGGAAAGGAGAGGAGAAGATGGAGGAGATTCGCGTCTGCGCCAGCTGCGGCTACGGCCGGGGCTTCCACGTCTATTTCCGGCCCGAGGAGGGTCGGCACCGCATCGGCCTTATCTGCCCCAACTGCGGGCAGTCCTACGACATCGGGTGGCTCACCCCCGAGGTCGGCGGGAAACCCTCGCCCGGCCCCGTCTTCCCTTCCAAATAGGGCCGGATAAAGGGACTGGCTCCCGAACGGGCGCCTGTCCCAGAACCTTGCTACTTGACCCTGGAACCTTGAGTCTGACCATGGATCTTCTCGAAGGAATCTTCACCCGGCGCAGCGTCAGGGACTTCACCGCCGAACCGGTGGAACGGGAGCGTTTGCTGGAGATCGTCCGCGCGGGGACCTGGGCCCCCTCGGGGCTCAACAACCAGCCCTGGCGCTTCGTCCTGGTCACCGACCCGAAGATGCGCGAGGGCCTGGCCGCTCTGACGAAGTATGGGCGTATCCTGCGTGAGGCGCCGGCCGCCCTCTGCGTCTTTATCGACCGGCAGGCCATCTACCACGAAGCCAAGGACTACCAGGGGATCGGCGCCTGCCTGCAGAACATGCTCCTGGCCGCCCACGGCCTGGGCCTCGGGGCCGTCTGGCTCGGCGAGATTCTGAAGAACGCCGGTTCGGTGCGCACCCTGCTCGGCCTGCCGGAGGCTCTGGAGCTGATGGCCGTGGTGGCCGTCGGGCATCCGGCCCACCGGAACCAGACCTCCCGGCGTCTCGGGCTCGACGAGGTGCTGCTCAAGGAGCTTTGAGCTCAAGGAGTGCCCGGATCCCCTTTCCCCTTGACCGGTGCGTGTCGCGGTGCTAAGACATGCCCCGGACAGGAGGCCCCATGAACGACTGGCTCAGCGCCGCATTCGCAAAAGACCCTTTTCCCTCATCCGACTTCGACATCGCCGGGCTCGACGACGAGATCCGCGCCGACCGCCGATGCGAGGAGCTGCTGCGGCTCTTTCTCCGTGATCTTCTGGAGGAGGAGAGTCTCCTGCCGGAAGAGGCCGGCGCCCATGCCCGGGGCGCCGACTACTTTCTTCGGGATTTCGTCATCGCCGACCGCCGGGAGAACATCTTTGCCCTCCGTCCGGGGCGCGTGCGGCAGTTCGCGGGGAACTGGTACATCGTCAAGAACCTCGAACCCAATCTTCACGAGCTCACCTCCATCCTGCAGGGGGTCG
>JBFHXN010000243.1:0-4647 GCA_041598955.1 Desulfuromonadales bacterium
GGCAGTTATAAAACTAACCGCTGTTCTAAAATAAGTCAAGCCCAAAGACTCCTCCGGGCCCGTCCGCCGGTCGCCATGGACAATGCCGGCGCGATGCTTTAAGTTGAAGCGGCACCCTCAGCCCCCTCAGGAGCCCTCCGCCATGACCGACACCCTCAGTCTCACCGAGTTCAGCCGCCTGGTCGCAGCGGGCACTCCGCTGCTCTTCATCACGACCGGCAACGAGGCCCGCACCGAGACCCTCGTGCGCCGGGCGGCCCAGCAGGGGATCAAGGGGATGCCCACCCCCCGCAACTGGTCCTGCACCTCGGGTTTCGCAGGGGCGGAGGGGACAGGGGAGCCGCTGGCGGCCCTTCAATGGGCCATCGCCCAGGAGGGCCCGGGCATCTTCATCTTCCGCGACATCCCCTGGTTCTGGAGCAACAACCCGCTCCTTCAAAGGCTGCTCAAGGATTTCGCCGTCTCCCGCCGTGCGGCCGGGAAATCCTTCGTTTTCCTCGGCGCCGAGGCGGAGCTCCCTCCCCTGGTTCGAAGCGAGTTCGTCATCCTCGACCATCCTCTGCCGGACCGCTCCGAAATCGCCGCCTTTTTCGAGGCCGGCCGGACCCGGGACCCGTATCTCTCGAAGATAACCGGCGAAGAAGGCGCCCTCGCGCGCCTGACCATGGCCGCCCAGGGGCTCGACATCCCCGACCTGGAGCGGGCTCTTCGCCTTGCGCGGATCGGCGGAGGGGAGGGGCTGGAGGGGGCAGTACGGACCCTGCACGAGGCCAAGAAACAGCTTCTGGCCGGAACCGGCATCCTGGAGTACGTCGAAAACGAAATCCGTCCCGACCAGGTCGGCGGGATGGAGAACCTCAAGGGATGGCTGGAGAAACGGGAGAAGGCCTTCGGGCTGGCCGGCATGACCGAAGGAAAGAACCTCCCCCGGGGTGTGCTGATCATGGGGATCAGCGGCTGCGGCAAGAGCCTTTTCGTCAAGGCCATCGCCTCCCGCTGGCACCTGCCCCTGGTGCGCCTCGACATGGCCACGGTCTACGGGGGCACCTACGGCTCGCCGGAGTCCAGCCTGCGCCAGGCCTGTCGCCTGGCCGAAGCCCTCTCCCCCTGCGTGCTCTGGATCGACGAGATGGAATCGGGAATCTCCACCCAGGGGTTCAAGGCTGAAGGGGGATCGGCCTCGCGGGTGCTGGGCTACTTTCTCACCTGGATGCAGGAGAAGCGCCAGCCCGTCTTCGTTGCCGCCACGGCCAACGCCATCGAAATGCTCCCAGCGGAGATCCTGCGCAAGGGACGCTTCGACGAGATCTTCTATGTGGCGCTCCCGGCCCTTGCGGAACGGGCCGAGATTTTCCGCATTCACCTGGAGATGCGCCAAGCCGACCCGGCAGGTTTCGATCTCACCATGCTCGCCCACTCGGCCAAGGGCTTCTCGGGCTCCGAAATCGAGCAGGCGGTGGCGAGCGCGGCCTTCGAAGCCCTCGCCTCCTCCCGCCCCATGACCCAGCAGGACATCCTCGAGGCGGTCAGCCGCACCGTTCCCCTCTCGGTCACTATGGCCGAGCAGATCAAGAAGATCGAGGCCTGGGCCTTCAAGCGGGCCGTCCCCGCCAGCCGGGTCGCGGAAAGGCCCATCAGCGGGGGTTGAGGAAAAGCCTGAGGACCGGCGCCTCTCATCCCCCCGCGAGAGAGAGACGGGCCAGCATACCGAAGAGTATGGCGAAGGAGATGCTGAGGAGGGTGCCGAGCAGGTAGTAGGAGGGGCGCTCCCGGACCTTCTCCGAGCGCACCAGTTCCTTGGCCGCGAAAATCAGGCCTATGGCCGTGTACTCGCCGACGAGCACGAAAGTGACGATCAGGAAGTGCTCGCAGGCTCCGATCCAGCACCCCACGTCCCGAAAGTCGATGCCGGGCCGCACCAGATCCCGCAGGGAGGGGTCGACGAAGAGAAGGATCCGGCGAAGAAGAAGACTCCCCACCCAGAAACCTCCCCCATAGGCCCCCGCCAGCACCAGAACCGTCAGCACCCCCTTCATCCCCCCTCCCCTTCCCTGCCGTCGATGGCCTCCAGAAGACCGCGGACGGCGCGCTCGGCATCGTCGATGACCTCCCAGCGGCAGACGTCCAGGGTATGCTGCACCTGCTGCTGCTTGCGCCCGAGCATTTCGGCGACCCGGGTCTGGTGGCGGTGCTCCTGGTAAAGCCGGATCACCCGCCGCTGCAAGGGGGTGAGCTCCTCCCAGCGCCAGAGCAGAAAATTCACCAGCGCCTCGGCCGGCCGATCCAGCGACTCCTCCCCGCTGGCCAGAGCAAAGCCCCGTCGGGACTTCTTCAGCTCCTCCATCCGGGCGTTCCCCTCATAAAAGGCCGGACCATCGATGATGGTGCTCCGGCGGGTCTCCAGGCCCGCGGTCAATTCCCCCCGAACCACAACGGCCCGCATCCGCACGGGGGCGAGCCCTTCGGAGAATTCGATCAGGATGTCGTAGACCCTCGCCACGGAGTGGAGAACGGCCGCGACCTCGTCCCCCTTGGTGACCTCGAAGGGAGCCCAACAGTCTTCCCCGAACGCCTCGTTGACCCGGGCGATCGCCCCCTGCAGGGTCCGGGTCAGACCCTCCCGGTCGGCCACCACCGACGAGCCGACGATGTCGAGAATCAGGACGAAACGTGGGTCCTTCATAGGCCGCCCCAGAAACAATCCATTTGAATTGTTTTGTAGTTTTACAATCAGGCCCCCATGGCCTCCTCAAGGACCAGAACAATACTTTAACATTGTAAATCGATATTACAATATCACTAAACTGTTTCAAGCTGCCGGGAGACTATTTTCCTGCCCGCTCGGCGGCCAACTGCCGGGCCGCCTCCACCAGGGCATCGGCCAGATCCCCCTCGGGGACCTTGCGGACCACCTCGCCATACCGGAAGAGCATCCCCTGCCCTTTTCCACCGGCAATGCCGACGTCGGCCTCCCGGGCCTCTCCGGGCCCATTGACCACGCATCCCATGACCGCCACCGTGATCTTCTGCGGCAGATCGTGCAGGCGCCGCTCCACCTCCTCGGCCACCTCGATGAGGTTGATCTGGCAGCGGCCGCAGGTGGGGCAGCTGATGAAGACAGGACCCCGCTCGCGCAGCTCCAGGCTCTTGAGAATCTCCCAGCCGACGCGGACCTCCTCCACCGGGTCGCCGGTGAGGGAGACCCGCAGGGTGTCGCCGATCCCCTCGTAGAGCAGCACCCCCAGGCCGATGGCGCTCTTCACCGTGCCGCTCCAGGTGGTCCCGGCCTCGGTGATGCCGATGTGGAGAGGATAGTCGACCTCCCGGGCAAGCTGCCGGTAGGCCTCGACGGTGCGGCGGATATTGGAGGCCTTGAGGCTCACCTTGATCTGGCGGTAATCGAGATCCTCCAGAATGCGGATGTGTCCCAGGGCGCTCTCCACCATTGCCTCGGCGGTGGGATGGCCATGACGCGCGAGGAGTTCCTTTTCCAGGGAGCCGGCGTTGACCCCGATGCGGATCGGCACCCGGCGCTCGGCGCAGGCCCGCACCACCTCCTCGACCTTCCAGCGTTCGCCGATGTTCCCGGGGTTGAGGCGCAACCCGTCCACCCCCGCCTCGAGGGCGGCCAGGGCGAGCCTGTAATCGAAGTGGATGTCGGCGATCAGCGGCAGGGACGATCCCGCCCGGATCGGCCCAAGGGCCGCCGCGGCGTCGGCATCGGGGACGGCGCAGCGGACGATCTCGCAACCGGCTTCGGCCAGGCGGCGGATCTGGCCGAGGGTGGCCTCCACGTCCCGGGTGTCGGTGCTGCACATGGACTGGACGGAGACCGGCGCGCCGCCGCCGACGGCGACGTTGCCCACGGCGATGGGACGGGTGGAACGGGACATGGAAGGCTCCTCGGGGGCCCCCAGGAACGGGGGGATCAACTGTCCGGGTGCAGGGCACGGGAAGGGGACGAGTTTACCGGGTAGGCCCCCGGGCCGTCAAGCAAAGGGCGATTGACAGGGGCCTCGAAGGGGGGTTAAGGTGCGGGCACCGCAGCGAAAGTGCCCGAGAAAGGCTCCCCCCCATGTCCAAGACTCCCTACCGTAAAAAACAGTCGAGGCCGGCCCCGCGCCCGACCATCGAAGTCTCCATCGACCGCCTCGACGCCGAAGGGGTCGGGGTAGGTCGCCAGGGGGCCCGGGAAGTGCTCGTCACCGGCGCCTTTCCCGGAGAGCAGGTGGTGGCCGAGGTCGAGCACGAGGGACAGCGCCGCGTCGTAGGGCTTCTGCGCCGGGTGCTCAAAAAGAGCCCCGACCGGGTCCCCGGCCCCTGCCGTCTCTCCCGTCAGTGCCAGGGCTGCCCCTTGGTGACGATGGATTACCCCGCCCAGCTCCGTTTCAAGGAGGAGCAGGTGCGCCGGGAACTGGCCGCCTTTCCTTCCCTCGCCGACGTTGCCGTGCACCCCGTCTGGGGCGCTCCCCAGACCACCGGCTACCGGACCAGCGTCAAGCTCGCCATGTCCCGGGAGGGGGGACGGCTCAAGATCGGCCTCTATCGCCGGGGAAGCCACGATGTGGTCGACATCGGCGACTGCCCCCTGCATCATCCGCTGATCAACCGCGTGGTTCAGGTGGTGCGGGAGGAGGTGGACCGACA
>JBFHXN010000244.1:0-4647 GCA_041598955.1 Desulfuromonadales bacterium
ATGATCCCCACGATCCCTTCACCGGGGGCATGGATGGCCGCGGTGGAGAGACTCACGTCGATCAGGGTGCCGTCCCTGCGACGGCGCGTCACCGTCAGGGCCGTCGTCGATTCTCCCGTGAGGGCCAAGGTCCTGAGGTGGTCGAACTCCTCCAGGCGCTCTGGCGGGACGATCGGGTTCGGTTCCCCCAGGACTTCCTCCTCCCTCCAGCCGAAGGTCTTCTGTGCCCCACGGTTCCAGAGAGTCACCCTCCCTTCCATATCGGTCGCGATGATGGCCAGGGGGGACGCCTCGACAAGGGCCCGGTGGTTCTCCCTTGAATGGTGGAGCTCTTGCTCCGCCGACTCCAGGGCCAAAAAGGAGCGATGGATCAAGAGGTAGATCAGGAGGGCGCTGAGCAGAATGAACAAGAGGTCCTTGAGGTCCTGAAGGTGGGCGAAAAAAGTGTGCTTTTCAGCCAGGACTGAAAGAAGTTTGTCGCCGAGAAGAATCCACCCCCCGGCAAAGAGGGCGTAGATGATCGCCGTCTGGAGGGAGAGAAGGGTCGCCTTGCGCCGCATGCGGGTGTCCCTGGCAGGGGTTGGTGGGACTTAAAGAATGAACGCTCTGAAAATATAGCGGGATTTGCCTGGAGAGACAACCCGTTCGCTCCGGAGGGATTCGAGTCTAGTCCGGTTGCTCCCTCGTAAGCAGGCGTCGCCCCAGGGGACGGAAGAGGGAGGGGTAGAGGACGCTTGCCGCAAGGCCGGTGAGGATCAGGGCGCCGTTCATGTCGGGGGAGAGCAGCCCCATCCGCTCCCCCAGGGTGCCGGCGACGACGATCATCGACAGGGGGGCCGAGAGCAGGACGGCCATCCCCGTCGCCTCCAGGAGGGTGATTTTGAGGGGGCGGGCCAGCAGCAGGGGGTAGATGTTGCTCACCAGGACCATGAGGGTGAGCCCCAGGGCGAGCCAGACCGTGTTGGGCGAGGCGAGAAGAGCCAGGTCGAGACTGGCCCCGACCCCGACGAAGAAGAAGGGGATGAGAAACCCGAAGCCGAGGGCGTTCACCTTCTCCTCGAAGCGCCCCTTGCTCTTGAAGACGTGGCTGAAGACCATGCCGGCGAGAAACGATCCGAGAATCGGTTCGGTGCCGGCCAGCACGGCCAGCAGCCCCCCTGCGAAGGCGACGGTGACCACCGCCCGCAGCCCCTCCTCGACGGGGTCTTCGCTCTCCATGACCTTCTCCACCCGCTCGGGATGCCACCAGGCCGTCAGGTAGAGCAGGCGCAGCACCAGAAAGGCCAGCCCGAAGAGCAGGCCGAGCTTGGCCAGCTTGAGCAGGGCTTCGAGGGTCGCTCCGTGGGCATGGTAGGCATCGATGACGGCCAGGGCCAGGATGGAAAGGAGCTCCCCGGTCAGGGCCACCCCGATGATGTCCCGTCCCAGGGGGGTGCGGGAGAGTTCCAGCTCCTTGAGCACCGGGATGACGATCCCCGCGGAGATCATGGCCACCGCCACCCCCAGGTAGAAGGAGAACCCGGCGAGGTGGAACAGAAGCGGGGTGATGGTGAAGCTGAGCAGGCAGACCAGGACGTACCAGAGGGTTTTGCCGCTCTTGCGCACCGCCGTGAGGTCGAGCTCCATCCCGGCGACGAACATCAGGTAGATGAAGCCGAGTTCCTTGAGAAAGAGAAACCATTCGGGGCGGTGGACGAAGACGAGGTTGAACAGCACCATCCCGAAAACGATTTCCAGGGCCGCCGAGGGGACCCGGATGCGCCGGGCGAGAAAGGGGATGGCGGCCGTTCCCGTGACGATGGCGACCATGGCGGTCATGGAGCCATGCTGATCAACCATGGGTCGGAACCTGAAGGAGGGGGGGGGAGAACGGCGGGCGGGGGGTCACAGGGCCGTCTCCTGCGGCGGAAGCAGAATGGCCGAGATGGAGGCATTGTAGAGGATGTGCCAGCCGGGGTCGGGGTTCAGGATGGAGCCGAAGAGGCCTCCGGGGCTTGCCGGGGCCACCCGGCTGACCAGCAGCTGATAGTCGGAGAGGACCCCGGCGATGGCCTTCACGGGATTCCCCTCGAGCTCCCGCCCCTTGACGCTGGCCTTGTAGATGAGGGAGAGGTCGGAGACGGTCTTTCGGATCTGGCCGAAGGCGCCCTCTTCCTCCTCCGAGGCGATGTAGTCCGAGGGGCGCACCAGCAGGGCTTCGTTGCGGCAGTTGAGGTCGGAGGCGATCTCGAAGGCCTTCTCCAGCGCATGGGGGCAGGAAGCGCTGTCGAGGCAGGGGATGGCGAGATTCTCGTAGGGAAAGGTGCCGGAGGCCAGCAGGATCGGGCATCCGAAATCCTCCAGCAGGGCCAGGAGCCGCCTCTTGCGGCGATGTTTTCCAAGCAGGCCGTTGAGCAGGGCCCCCCGGGGAAAGATGAGCATGGCCGGGTTCCGGTCGAGCTTGGCCAGGGCCTTGCGGAGGGCGACATCCGGGGCCCCGTCGCTCTCCACGGTTTCGAGGAACTTCAGGTGAAGCTCTCCGAGCAGTCCCCTGAGGCGCTCCAGGGCTTCGGTGCCCCTCGGTGAGGCCACCAGCATCGCACGCTCGAGGGGGAAGGTGCGGTAGAGGTAGGCGACCTCCTCCAGGTATTCGTCGGGTTCGTTCCCTGCGAGGTAGACCGCCGCCGTGTCTCCGTATTCCAGGGGGAAGTCGCGGAAGCTGAAGGAGAGCCGGTCGGCGGTGGTCTTGAGAACCTTGGGGTCCCCCAGGATCACCACCCGGTCACGGGGCTTGAGAACCGCGTTGCCGCGGGGGATGACGATGTTCCCCTCCCGGTAGATCAGGCCGATGTGCCAGTTCTTGGGGCGCAGGGAGGAGAGGGGTTTGTTGGCCAGGCGGGAGTTGGGATGGACCTCCACCTCGAGGATCTCGTTTTTACCCAGACCGATCCCCTGCACGGTCTTGGTTCGCTGCTCCAGACGGTTTCGAAGGCCCGTGGCGCTGACGGCGAAGATGCTCTCCACCTCAACGTCGAGCTTCTCCAGTTCCTCGATCCCCTTTTGGGTGATGCCGATGGCGATCACCCTCGGAATCTGAAAATGGTCGCGCAGGAGGCGGGCCACCTCGAGATTGATCATCTCGGTGGTGGTGGTGAGCACCACGGTGTCGGCCTCGGCGACCCCGGCCTTCTCCAGCACCAGGCGGCTGGTGGCGTCCCCCTGAACGGCAGTGACGTCGTCTCCCCGCATCTTGGCGACCTGCTCCAGGGTGTCGGGATTGCTGTCGATGCAGACCAGGTGGTGGTTCCGGGAGAGGCTTTTGACCAGGGGGAGGCCGACGTTTCCGAGGCCGATGATGACGAAGCGGGTGCGTTCCATGGGGGGGCGCGGCTCCAGACTGGGGGAGTGAGGCGATCAGAAGGGGGCGGGAGGCTACGGGGTGGTGGTCCCATGGCCCCCTTCCTCCAGGGCGAGACGCACCGCCTCGTCGTAGGGGGTCAGGGGAAAGGGGATCAGCTCCCGGATGCGGGAGTCGTGGCAGACGACCTCGTTTTTCAGCCCCTCGATCAGGGGCATGGAGACCGATGGCTTGATGGGGGTCACCAGGGCCACCCAGTAGGCGGAGAGGCGCGGAGTCAGAAAAGGGACGGGGAAGTAGAGGTTGACCTCGCCGGCGGCCCTTGCGAAGCTCTCCATCATCTGCCGGTAGGTGAGAATGTCCGGTCCCCCGATGTCGAAGGTCTCCCCGGCGGTCCCCTCGACCTCGAGGCAGCCGACGAGGTAGCGGATGACGTCGTCGATGGCGATGGGCTGGCAGCGGGTCTGCACCCAGCGGGGGATGATCATGACCGGGAGGCGTTTGACCAGGGCCCGGATGATCTCGTAGGAGGCACCGCCGTGGCCGATGATCACCGCGGCCCGAAGCACCGTGGCGGCGAAGGGGGCGCTCCGCAGGATCTCGGCGACCTCGTGGCGGCTGGCCAGGTGCTCAGAAAGCCCTTTGTCCGCGTCTCCCAGCCCCCCGAGGTAGATGGCCCGACGCAGACCCGACTTGACGCCGGCGGCGACGAAGTTCTCCGCCGCCTGGCGGTCCCGGAGGGCGAAGGAGGATTGGCTGCGGGCGAGGGAGTGAACCAGGTAATAGGCGGTGTCGATGCCGGCGAGGGGCTCGGCGAGGCTTTCGGGATCGAGAAGGTCGCCCCGGAGCTGTTCCACCTCCGCCGGAAGCTCCCCGGCCCTCCGGTGAACCAGGGCGCGCACCGGGTAGCCCTTCTCCAGCAGGGCATCAACAAGCCTCCGGCCGATGAAGCCGGTGGCGCCGGTGACCAGGACCCTTCCTTTTCCTCCCATGCTCCCCTCCTCGGCTCTCTGGCGGCCTTGCGGTCCTCCATTCTAACCCATGAAGGGCCCCTTGTCCGCCCTCCCGCGGGAAAGGGGAGGGGGGGTCAGCGGGCTCCCGGGGCAACGGCCCTTGGGCCGGAGGTGGCCTCGCGGCTTGCCCCCTTGAGCTGGGAGAGCTGGCGGATGACGGCGCGGCTTTCGTCCTGGCGCCCCGCCATCTCCCGGAATATGCGCTCGGCCATGGCGCCGACGCTGTCGACGGCGGTATCGATGGCCCGGGTGTCGCTCTGGTGCTTGCCCGTGGCGGTCACCATCTCTTCGGCCAGG
>JBFHXN010000245.1:0-4627 GCA_041598955.1 Desulfuromonadales bacterium
CCTCAGCTGGTCGCCATCGCCGAGCTCAATCAGAAACAGCGCGAGCAACTGCGCACCCTCCATACCCCCGACATCGACAACCTGGTCTACCGCACCGCCTTCGTCTCCATCATCGTGCTCGGTGCGGCCATTCTGCTCGGGATCTTCCTCTCCCTCTTCTTCGCCCGCCGCATCCTGCGCCGGGTGCAGTCCCTCTCCGAGAGCGCCGGCCGGATCGCCGGGGGAGAGCTCACCCCCCCCGAAGCTCCCGCTTCGGTACGGGACGAGCTCGACGAGCTGGCCGTTTCCATCAGCAGGATGACCGACCGGCTGATCCGCGTGGTGGGGGCGGAAAAACTCCTCGAAGGGGCCGAAGAAGAGCGGCGGCGCATCGCCATGGACCTCCACGACCAGACCCTGGCCGACCTCGCCTCGGTGCTGCGGGGGCTGGGAGTACTGCGCGACGCCCCCCCGGACCCGGAGCGCCTGGCGGGACTCGAAGCCGACCTGCAGCGGGTGATGTCCGACCTGCGGGAGGTCATGGACAACCTCCACCCCCAGACCCTCGACATCCTCGGCCTCGGGGCGGCCCTCACCTCCCATATCGAGCGCATGCACAGCCGGGGAGGCCTCCCCGACTACCACCTCTACCTCTCCCCGGCGGCCGAGGAGGCCCCCCTCCCCCGCCTGGGCCGGCTCACCCTCTACCGCATCGCCATCGAGGCCATCCACAACGTGCTCAAGCACGCCCGGGCCTCCCGCTACGAGGTCAGCCTCGACCGGCGGGGCGACCGGGTGGTCCTCGCCGTGGAGGACAACGGCGTTGGGATGGACGAAGACCGGGCGGCGCACCCCGGCGGCCGGGGGCTCCACAATATCCGCGAACGGGCCCGGGCCATCGGGGCCGAGGTGCGCTGGGGGCGCTCCCGCTTCTCCTCCGGCACCCGCTTCGAGCTCACCCTCCCGGTGGAGGGTTAAGGACAACAACATGATCCGCCACGGAGACACGGAGAAACAGAGAAGAGATCACCGGGAATAGGTTGTGTTGCGGCCAGGGCCCCGATTCCTTCTCTCAAAAGCGGCTTGCCTTCTCCTGCCAAGAAACTCCAGGGACTCCTCCGTGTCTCCGTCCCTCTGTGGCGCATCCTTTTCCCCCAACCGCACCTCTTGAAAGGACTTCCGCCCAATGCCCCTTGAGATCCTGATCGCCGAGGACAACCCCAAGGACCTCGAATTCCTGGAGCGCCTGCTGCGGGAGGGGGAGCGGGAGGTCGTCATCGAGCGGGCTCGCAACGGCAAGGTCGCCCTGGAGATGGCCCTGGGGCGGGAGACCCCGCTGGTCATCAGCGACATCCAGATGCCCGAGATGAACGGCGTCGACTTCGCCCGGGCCCTCTGGGAGAAGCGGCCGGCGGCCCGCATCGTCTTCTGGAGCCAGTACAAGGACGAGATGTACGTGCGCACCCTGGCCCGCGTCGTCCCCCCCGAGACGGTCTACGGCTATATCCTCAAGTCGAGCCCCCGGGAGCGGATCGCCTCGGCCATCTGGACCGTTCTTGCCGAGGAGCAGTGCTGGATCGACCCGGAGGTGCGCAAGGTCCAGGGGCGGGCCGGGTCGAACCAGACCGCCCTCTCCGACATCGAGTACGAGGCGCTGGTCGACATCTCCCTCGGCCTCACCGACAACCTGATCGCTCAGCGCCGCTATCTCTCCCGGCGGGGGGTGCAGAGCCGCCTCAACTCCCTCTACGCCAAGCTCGGCATCGACCAGGAGCAGTTTCACAGCGAAAAGTACGGCGACGCCCTCAATCTGCGCAACCGGGCGGTGGCCGTGGCCCTGCACCGGGGGCTGATCAACCCCTTCGAGCTTGAGCCCGAGGAGGCCGAGTTCCAGGAGTGGTTCAAACGTTTCCAGTCGAGCCAGCGCCCCCCCCGCTGACCCTGCCCTGCGGACCCGGCAAGACCCTCCCCCGCCGACAAGGTTCTGGAGTTTCCTCCCTTTCCTCGGCCACCCGTTTATTCAGGCGCAACACCCTGATGGAACTTGAACTTCAGCCCCGGCTGTGCTAAGAACTGGTCTTACCAAAACGCCAGATGGAGCAAAGGCATGACCATTGTTTTCAAACCGATCCGCCCCAAGAAAATCTCCGAAGAGATCGTGGAACAGATCAAGGAGTTGATCAGCCAGGGAGAGCTCAGACCCGGAGAACGCATCCCCTCCGAACGGGACCTCGCCACCATGCTCGGGGTGAGCCGGCCGTCGGTGCGCGAAGCGATCATGGTCCTCGAAGCCATGGGTTTCGTCGATTCCCGCCAGGGGGGCGGCACCTACGTCCGGTCCCTCACCCAATCCTCCCTCGCCGACCCTCTCTCCAACCTGGTCGGAGAGAAGGATCCGCGCATGCTCCACGCCCTGGCCGAGGTGCGCATGGGCCTCGAGACCTGGTCGGCCTTTCTCGCCGCCAAGCGGGCCCGCCCCGAGCAGATCGCCCGCATGCGGGAACTCTACCGGACCATGGAGGAGCAGGCCAAGGGGGGAGGCTGGGACGCCGACGTCGATGCCCAGTTCCACTACGCCATCACGGCGGCCACCCAGAACATCCTGCAGGTCCATGTGCTCAACACCATCCACTCGGTCTTCCATGCCACCATCCAGGTAGCCCTCACCGAGTTCTACCGCAAGGAGGGGTATCTCGACCTGCTCCTCACCCAGCACCGGGAGATCCTTGAGGCCATCGCCGACCACGACCCCGAGCGGGCCAGGGAGAAGATGATGATCCACCTCTCCCTGGTGGAGGAGAAACTCGCCCAGATGCTGGGGAACGGCGCCGCCTGAGGCAGCCCTTTACCGCGGGAAACAACCGGATCGACAACGGAAGGCCGCCTCCGGCAGGGCGGCCTTCTTCCTTTTCCCCCTCCACCCGGACGGGCACCGTTGACAACCCTCCCCCCGCCAAGCCACAATCACCCTTCCCCGACCACTCCGCAAAGAAGGATCGAGACCTGCCTCCTTCGACCCGAGACCCGTCCATGAACTTGAACGACCTCCATTGCATCGATCTCGACCTCCCCGGCCTCGAAGGGTTCCGCCGCTTCATCAGCGCCTGGGTTTTCCGCCGGGAAGGCGTCACCTGTCTCGTCGACCCGGGCCCCCTCTCGACCATCCCCCGGCTCCTCGAAGAACTCGGGCGGCTCGGTGTCGAACAGATCGACCAGATCCTGCTGACCCATATCCACATCGACCACGCCGGCGGGACCGGCGCCCTGCTGCGCTCATTCCCCAATGCCCGGGTCCTCTGCCACCCCGAGGGGATCAGGCACCTGGTGACTCCGGAGAAACTCTGGCAGGGGACGCAGAAGGTTCTCGGGAAGCTGGCCGGCGCCTACGGGGAAATCCTCCCCGTGCCCCGGGAGAGGATCGGCTTTGCCGAGGAGGTCGGCCGGACGGGGGTCCGTGCCTTTGCCACCCCCGGCCACGCCCAGCACCATCTTTGCTTTCTGTCGGACGACCTGCTCTTCGGTGGCGAGGTGGCCGGGGTACGCTGTGAAATCCCCGAGGGAATCTACATGCGCCCCGCCACCCCCCCGCGCTTCGTGCCGGAGGTCGCCCTCGATTCCCTCGACCGGATGATCGCCCTCGCCCCCCGCCGCATGATCTTCGCCCACCACGGCCTGGTCGAGACGGCCCTCGACCACCTGCGGATCGCCCGGGGACAGCTGGAACTCTGGGTCAGGGGGGTCGCGCTGACAGCGGGCCTCGGGGAGAGCGCCCGGGCGAAGGTCCTCT
This sequence comes from Desulfuromonadales bacterium, assembly GCA_041598955.1. GTDB lineage: Bacteria > Desulfobacterota > Desulfuromonadia > Desulfuromonadales > JBFHXN01 > JBFHXN01. The sequence continues at coordinate 3,767 of JBFHXN010000245.1, forward strand.
TCGATTGGCTTCTCGCCCACGACCCCCACTTCGCCCACTTTCACCGGCTGCCGGCCGACATCCAGGCCCGGGAGCGCACCTTCCTCGGCAACACCTGGAGGGGGATGGGGGAATACGTGGAGGGGCTGCCGGAGGAGGAGCGGCGAAGGATTGCAGAGGGACGGGCAGAGGATGAACGTGCGGCGTCCACCCTTTTGCCGACTTCAGAAACGGGAGGGATTTCGCCATGAACGAGGAAGGAAGCCGACCCCTCTGGATCTGCCACGTCTGCGACGCCAAGGGGTCCGGGGAGAGCACCGCCTGCTCCGTCTGCTACAAGACGACCTGCGCCGCGCACCTGAGGCACCTGACGATCTTCAACCCCCAGAGCCGTCTCTACGAGCTGACGCCCGTCTGCATGGAGTGCGCCGTCCGGGAGACCCTGGGGTGACGCCGAGGGGCAACACCCCTCTCGCACCCGCTCCCCTTGGTCGCTCGAGCTCACGGAGGACACTGAGGGTGGACCATTTTTCCGTTCAGGACTCTGGTCTCCCCCCTGAATTTCTCTCTGTTCTCCGTGCCCTCGAGGGAGCGGCAGCGACCGGGTGAGAGGCGCTTTTCAGAATTTTCCCTTTCATTCTCGATTCAAACGGCAAAGGCCGGTGACGAAAGCGTCACCGGCCTTTTTCCTTTGAAGGTTCATGGGAGTTGCGCCCCTGCCCCTTTTGTGAGGCTGATCAAAAATGCCCGGATGCAAGGCGCCCGAAATCCTGAGGAATAAGGCGTACCTGGAAGGTACGTCGTTGACGAAGGGTGAGGGGAACGCCGCAGATGGGCGTTTTTCCTCAGCCCCTAGTGATTATGGCCGTCACCGAAGGCGCC
>JBFHXN010000246.1:0-4627 GCA_041598955.1 Desulfuromonadales bacterium
GCCGAGACGGGCGAGCGACAGACCATCAACTCCCTCTTCAAAAGCTTCATCGTGGGGGCCACCCGGGACGTCCGGGCCGCCAAGGGGAAGCAGGACATCTGCCTCTCGGTCTTCAAGGACAACGCCGGGGTCATCCGCTTCACCGACGACTGGAGCCTGGTCTTCAAGGTGGAGACCCACAACTCCCCGAGCGCCCTCGACCCCTACGGGGGTGCGCTGACCGGCATCGTCGGGGTCAACCGCGACGCCTTCGGAACGGGCCAGGGGGCGAGGCTGCTCTTCAACACCGACGTCTTCTGCTTCGCCTCCCCCTTCTACGATAAGCCCCTGCCGCCGCGCCTGCTCCATCCCCGCCGTATTTTCGAAGGGGTGGTCGAAGGGGTGGAGCACGGAGGGAACAAAAGCGGCGTCCCCACGGTGAACGGCTCCCTGGTCTTCGACGAGCGCTTCGCCGGAAAGCCCCTGGTCTACTGCGGCACCGCCTCCCTGATGCCGGCCATGGTCAACGGCCGCCCCGGCCACGAGAAGATGGCCTCCGTGGGGGACCGCATCGTCATGGTAGGGGGGCGCATCGGCAAGGACGGCATTCACGGCGCCACCTTCTCCTCCGAGGAGCTTCACGAGGGCTCCCCCGTGACCGCCGTGCAGATCGGCGACCCCATCACCCAGCGGCGGATGTTCGACTTTCTGATCATCGCCCGGGACCGGGGGCTCTACAGCTCCATCACCGACAACGGCGCGGGCGGGCTCTCCTCTTCCGTGGGGGAAATGGCCCAGGATACGGGGGGCTTCGAGCTGCATCTCGACAGGGCCCCCCTGAAGTACCCCGGCCTGCAGCCCTGGGAGATCCTCATCAGCGAAGCCCAGGAGCGCATGACCGTGGCGGTGCCGCCGGCGACCCTCGAGGCCTTTCTCACCCTGGCCGGGGAGATGGACGTGGAGGCCACCGATCTGGGGGTGTTCACCGACACGGGCTACTTCCACTGCCTCTACCAGGGGCAGACGGTGACCTGGCTCGACATGGAGTTCCTCCACGAGGGGGTGCCCCAACTCGTCATCCCCGCCCGGTGGGAGAAACCCCGTCTGGCCGAGCCCGACTTTCCCTCTCCCCTCGACCTCACCGCCACCCTCAAGCATCTGCTCGCAGCCCTCAACGTCTGCTCCAAGGAGAGCGTCGTGCGCCGCTACGATCACGAGGTGCAGGCCGGCACCGTGGTCAAGCCCCTCACCGGGGTGATGAACGACGGGCCGGCCGACGCCGCCGTGGTGAGACCCCTGCCCGACTCCTTCGCCGGGGCCGTGGTGGCTCACGGCATCACCCCCCGCTACTCGGACATCGACACCTACCACATGATGGCCTGCGCCATCGACGAGGGGCTGCGCAACTACGTGGCTGTCGGGGGGAACATCGACCACGTGGCGGGGCTCGACAACTTCTGCTGGTGCGACCCCGTGCAGAGCGAGAAGACCCCGGACGGCGCCTACAAGGCCGCGCAGCTGGTGCGGGCCAACCAGGCCCTCTACGATTACTGCGTCGCCTTCGGCGTCCCCCTGATTTCGGGGAAGGACTCGATGAAGAACGACTACCAGATCGGCGAGACGAAAATCTCCATCCCGCCGACGGTCCTCTTCTCGGTCATCGGAAAAATCGAGGACGTGCGCAAGGCCGTGACCATGGACGTCAAGAAGGCCGGCGACCTGGTCTACCTCCTCGGCGTCACCCGGGACGAACTGGGCGCCTCCGAGTACTACACTCTCCGGGGGGAGCTGGGCGCCAACGTCCCCAAGGTCGACGCCCCGAGGGCTCTGGCCCTCTACCGTGCCGTCAACGGGGCCCAGCGCAAGGGGCTCCTCGCCTCCTGCCACGACCTCTCCGACGGCGGCCTGGGGGTCGCCCTGGCCGAGAGCGCCTTCGCCGGCGGCCTCGGTATCCACGCCGACCTGGGGCAGGTGAAAAGGGAAGGGGAGATGCGGGCCGACCGCCTCCTCTTCTCCGAGACCCCGAGCCGTCTCCTCGTCACCGTGCGCCCCGGCGACCGGACCGATTTCGAGAAACATTTCGCCGGCTGCGCCGTCTCCCCCCTGGGGGAGGTCACCGCCGACGGCGAGCTGCGCATCATCGGCCTCGAGGGTGAGGTTCTGGTGCGCGCTTCCATCCACGAACTCAAGGAGGCGTGGCAGGCGCCTCTCAGGGAGCTCTAGATCATGGTCAGGACCGTCAAAGCCATCGTCATCGCCGGCAACGGCACCAACTGCGAGCTGGAAGTCGCCAACGCCTGCCGTCTGGCCGGCGCCGAGTGCGACATCGTCCCCGTGGCCGAGCTGCTCGCAGGACGGGCCCGCCTCGACGATTACCAGCTGCTCAATCTCGCCGGGGGATTTCTCGACGGCGACGACCTGGGGAGCGCCAAGGCGGGAGCCAATCGCCTGCTGCACGCCCCGGTGCGCGGCAGCGGTGAACATCTCATCGACCAGTTGCGACGCTTCATCGGGGCCGGCAAGCTGGTCTTCGGCGTCTGCAACGGCTTTCAGCTCATGGTCAAGATGGGACTCCTTCCCGCATTGGGGGGGGATTTCCGCCAGAGCACCACCCTGACCTTCAACGACGGGGGGCGCTTCGAGGACCGCTGGGTCCATCTCAAGGTCGATCCCGAATCCCCCTGCGTTTTCACCCGGGGGCTCACCGGGATCTATCTCCCCATCCGCCACGGCGAGGGGAAGTTCGTCGCCGGTTCCCCCGAGACGGCCGCGCTGATCGAGGCGAGGCACCTCTCGGTGCTCAAGTACTGCGACCCGCAGGACGGCGCTCCCACCATGGAGTACCCCTGGAATCCCAACGGCTCCGAGGGGGCTGTGGGAGGTCTCTGTGACGAGACCGGCCGGCTCTTCGGCCTGATGCCCCACCCCGAGGCCTTCGTCCACCGCACCCACCACCCCCGGTGGACCCGGGAGGAGAACCTCCCCGAAGAAGGGGCGGGGCTCGCCCTCTACCGCAACGCGGTGGAGTTTGTCCGGAAGGGATTGTGACCCGGGACCGGCTCCCGGCAGGGTCTCCCTCCCGCCAGGGCCAGTGGAACCTGGTTCTCCGGCCCACTGGTTTTCCCGGCGCCACCTGTGCTATAGTGACCTCCGTTCGGACCGGGATTAAGGTCCGCAACTCTTTGTTTCAGCGACGAAATCTTCCCCCAGAGGAGTTCCCCGCCTGATGTTCGACAAGTTCAACGACGAGTGCGGTGTCTTCGGTATCTACGGCCACCCCGAGGCCGCCAACCTTTCCTACCTCGGGCTCTACGCCCAGCAGCACCGCGGCCAGGAGAGCTGCGGCGTCGTCGCCTCCGACGGCAACAAGCTCAGGGCCCACAAGGGGATGGGGCTGGTCGCCGACGTCTTCAAATATGACGCCGTCTTCGACAACCTCCCCGGCAAGAGCGCCATCGGTCATGTTCGCTACTCCACGGCCGGCGGCAACGACCTCAAGAACTGCCAGCCGATCATGGTCGACTACGCGCGGGGCTCCATCGCCGTGGCCCACAACGGCAACCTCGTCAATGCCCAGGAGATCCGCAACGAACTGGAGCAGAGCGGCTCCATCTTCTCCACCACCGCCGACACCGAGGTCATCATCCACCTGCTGGCCCGGGCCCAGAGCGACTCGCTTCCCGAGCGGCTCACCGAGGCCCTCTCCAGGGTCAAGGGGGCCTACTCCCTGGTCTTTCTGACCGAGACCCGCATGGCGGCCGTACGCGACCCCAACGGATTCAGGCCCCTGGCCCTGGGGCGACTCGACGGGGCCTACGTGGTCGCCTCGGAGACCTGCGCCTTCGACCTCATCGAGGCCGAGTTCATCCGGGAGATCGAGCCGGGGGAGATGATCGTCATCGACAAGGAGGGGATGAAGAGCTACCATCCCTTCGCCCAGGCCTCGCCTTCTCCCTGCATCTTCGAATTCATCTATTTCGCCCGCCCCGACAGCGTTATCTTCGGGCACCAAGTCTACGGCGTGCGCAAGGAGTTCGGTCGACAGCTCGCCCGGGAGCACGCCGTGGAGGCCGACGTGGTCGTCCCCATCCCCGACTCGGGAGTTCCGGCGGCCATCGGCTACGCCGAGGAGTCGGGGATCCCCTTTCAGCTGGGGCTCATCCGCAACCACTACGTGGGGCGGACCTTCATCGAGCCTCAGCAGTCGATCCGCCACTTCGGGGTCAAGCTCAAACTCAACCCCGTGCGGGAGGTGATCGAGGGGAAGAGGGTGGTGATCATCGACGACTCCATCGTGCGGGGGACCACGGCCCGCAAGATCATCAAGATGATCCGCAACGCCGGGGCCGCCGAGGTGCACGTGCGCATCTCGAGTCCACCGACCAGCTATCCCTGCTACTACGGCATCGACACCCCCACCCGCAAGGAGCTCATCTCCTCCTCCCACTCGGTGGAGGAGATCAACCGCTACATCACCTCCGACACCCTGGGCTACCTCTCCCGGGAGGGGATGCGCGCCGTCGCCGGCGCCCCGGAGGGGAGCGTTGGCCATTTCTGCGACGCCTGCTTCTCCGGTGCCTATCCCGTCAAGTTTCCCCGGCTCAAGGCCGACAGCCAGCTCGGACTGTTCTAGCGGCTGCTGAAAAAC